>QMOL01000046.1 GCA_003648225.1 Chlamydiota bacterium | reverse complement strand
TCAATTATCTTTCCTTTGAGTGAATTATCACCTTTGACAACATCAGCAACTTTGAATTTACAATTATAATTTAGGACTCCCGATTCACTGATAGTTCCAACCGGTTCAGAAATAATGTTGCCAAGAACAACCAGTTCAGACTTTGATAGATAGAAATTAAGAGTATCGTCACTATTATCAGCTTTAGCAATAGTTTGCAACATCAAAGTGGCAACAAGAAAACAGAATATTATTTTTTTCATATTTTTATTTCCTTATGATTTTTATTTGCCATTAAGGCACTAAGACACTAAGAAGTCAAATGTATTTTCATTATAAAAAATCAGAGTCTACTCACCACTCATCATTCCACTAAATTCCCCTCCTGTTTTAGGAGGGGTGCCCGAAGGGCGGGGTGGTTCTCCACCACTCCATTCTTCCATCACTCCAATGATTTATTCTAACGATTGAACTGAGCAGCGGCACAAAAAATAGGTAGCCAAGCCGTCTACTCCAGTGATTTTGTTATATTTTAATTTTATTTTTTCTTTGCGGGCTTAGCGAACTTAGCGTGATAAATAATTTTTTACTCTCGTCTAACAAAGTAACGCTGTACTCACGTTCAAGGCGCAAAGATCGCAAAGTTAATCAATTAACACAAATTGCCGATTGTAATCAACAAATTTTTTTTCGCATACGCCCTTTTGGAATATAACGCTTGAACTGAGTGGTGGCTATTCATCAGTTGCATGCGCTGATTATGTTCCAAATTTCTGTTTTTTCCTTACTTGCATCACCGGTCACCGTGGGCGGTCAATTTCTCCAGAAGGTTTCTCGCCCCGTTTATGTCCCGGCCATAGTTTTTCTCTATGCAATATGCCAGAATTTCTTCCACTAGTGGAATGGTCTTAGGATCACCAATTGTCTCTAACCCGCGAATGCATAAAAAGATTTCATCCTGTGCCATATCTTCCTTGTGTTTCCGAAAGACATCCTGGTAAACCGTAATAAAATTGGGGCGACTGACTCTCGATAAAGCATAGAGTACATTGCGACGTTTTAGATAAGTTTTTCCCCCATGACGTCCATTGACGCCGGTGTCGTTCTGTATTACCCGCTTGAGGAGTTCCGTTGCTTTATCGCTGCCAATATTTGCGAGGCATTCGAAGACGTCGCGGACGCCGTCGCCGAGCTCTCCGCCTAACAGTAGTCCCAGAACCGGAACAACTTTGTCGGCATAAGTAGGGGGCGCCGAAATAAATGAGGAACCCATTCTGTGATTCAGGGCTTTTCCCAAGATTAACCGGACCGATTGTACACGATGGGTAGCGCCAGCATTTAGGATTTCCAGGTCACGTTCCGAGGGACTAGTAGCCAGAAACTGAAAGCCGCTCAAGCAAAATGAGTGATATCCTTTTCTACCGATGAGTTTCTCGAGCTCAACTGCGAAATACTCAGACGCTTGCTCTCGGGTACGTAGCAAGAGGGAATTGGCGAACGTTCCGCGGGCGACTTGCTTCTTAACAAAGTAGTACTGCTCTTTGGGGCTAAGCTCTTCTGGGGGTCTGAGGATAATGTCCTCATGCATTTCTTCGGACTTGAAGGTATGTCTCAACTTGGACAAAAAATAGCGGCCCGCCTTCAAACGGGGAAGAATGGCTTGGCACGTGGGTAATTCGTCTGATTTAGTTCGGCGGAAGTGGCGGTGTTCATAATCAAAGAAATCAGGGAATCTCTTCCTGTCACGTTTCTCCCATTCATTTCTCGCCGGTAGCGAGTGGTAGAAAAACTCATCAACTTTTGGCGCTTGGATTTCGAAATCCGGGTGGACTAGGATGTCGTTTGCAAAAACATAAAGCAAAACTTCCGTCGGTCCTTTGTTCAGTGAGCTGATTTTCAGGGGATAAATGGCGTGCCGGGATTTGAAGGTGAATTTGAGCGGAATGAGCGTTCCTTTGTTAAGTGCCTTCTCCACCCATAACTTCTCTTCTTCGGGGTGAATTCGTAGCGCTGTGAACACCCAACCTTTGCCGATGTATTCGCGCAACAATGCCTTCCCTTTTTCGGGAATCGAATACCCGTTTTCGCTCAACCATTGCATCAGGGCTTCTGTGGTGTCGGTTTCAAGCACAGCTACGTCATAAACGCCGACTTTCTTGCGGTCGAGCACTTTGACTTTTCCTGGTCGATGCTCGCCCCTGGGCGTGAAACCATAGAAGGCGTACCATCGCTGACGCTTCTGTGTATATTCGCTTAGTTCGGAAAAAATCGGGCACTGAACAGCAGACACATCCGGTTTGGCAGGCAAAGGGACGAGCCAGGCGAAGTCCTTTGCCTTTCCTTCATACTTCACCTGGAGAATGAGATCTTCAGTCTCGTTGTCATGTAGAATCACAGCTTTCTGGCTAGGCTCATATAGATCAACGCCCTTATTCCATACAAATAACCCATCAGCAAAGAGCTCACGGGGAAAGGAAAGCAAGAGCAAGATAAGCAAGTACCTATTCAGTTTCATAATTTTCTCCTTATAATTGCCGCAAGTTTGGAATATAATATATTAATATCCACCTTGTGTCTTAAAAAACGTAATGGCCACTCTTTGGTTACCGAAAGTAATCCTGTGTTTATTTCATACGCTTCCATAAAATAAAAAGCTCTTAATTCCGGGATAGATATTTCTCTTGCAATATTCATCGTTAGTTCGGGTGAATTAATTTTTGCTGCTATCAAAGCTAATGTTCCTATGGCAATTGAACGAGGGGAACCATGATGGGGATATCCCCGATCGCGTATTTTTTTTGCAAATGGAAGACCTTTTGATATAAATTCTTCTGCTTGTTTTTTATTGCGGAATTGTATTTTATTACTTATTCTGTCGTTTTTAATGATTTCGTTAAAAATTGAGATGTTAGGTTGTTTTAGAAATTTATCAATTGTTTCAGGTCGAATTATATCAGATTGATAATTGTTTTCCTTGCCTTCCTTTATTTCACGGCGAAGCTTGATGGATAAGCCTCGGGCATGAACATAAACAGCATTGTCAGGACGGGAAATGTTGCTTTTTACTAAAGAATCGAGATAATCTAATATTTTGATAGCTTTTCTCTTTTGACCATCTGCAACAAGTTTTTTAGATAACTTCATACAGACAATCGCTTTGTCAAGTTCGCGCATCTTTTTTATTCGTTCGAAAGTATCGTTGAAGTTGTCTCTAGCGTGCGCAACAAGTACGGCAATTAAAAAATCATTACACATCGGCCAATTTTTTGATGTGTCGTAATATTCTTGTGCGATCTTTAACGTTTCATTAGGAGAATTTTTATAAAGAAATACAGAGAGAACTTCAATAGAGTCCCAATAATGATTACTTTTTAAAGCTTTATCTAATAAAATTTCCTTAGCGAGTGAGGGCCTTACATCAGTAGTTATTTGTGATAATGTTAACATAGCACGTGATTTCCTGGTAGGACTGTCTTCCCAATCGTCAAGTATTTTCCATGATAAGTCTAAAAGTCGTTGAATTTGCGTATCTTTAAAATAAGGAATAAGCTGAAATAAGTAATTTATACTTGAAGCATCCGAACCTGTATAGTGATCAATTTTAAGGGCTTTTTTAAGAGCTTCAACGTATAATTTTTCAGCTTCTTGAGGATTTAATTTCTGTTCTATAGAGACGATGCCACCCAATGCTAAGGACTGATAGAAATTGTTAGACAAACTCTTCAAGTCTTTTAAGGATTTGTTAGGAGATTGCGGATATTGAAGCATTACAAGTTTAGCATAAAGTGATTCACTACGATAATTATTTTTAAATTGTGTCATGAATATTGGAGCATATAAAATTTTATGGGACTCCTCTATGAAATTTTGCCAAAAAATATTACTATTGGATTCATTTGCTGTAACATTAAAACCGGAAAGAATAAACGTTGCTAAAACTATTAAAACGATTTTTTTCATAATGATTTTGTCCTAAATGATTTTGTCAAATTTCCTCAATATTTCCCATAACAAAGCACAACCCCAGCATCCCAGCATACGCGGGACACGTGCGCGGGGTGCTTACGCGAGTACAAAGGACCACCCCGCCCTTTGGGCACCCCTCCTTGGTAAGGAGGGGAGTTAACGTCAAATGTTAAATTTCACCACTTTAATCTAACTATATAAGTTAACACTGTTTCCGAATCTTTCTTAACCGGAACTTTGAATACCGCGGTGAATGCGTCGCGTTTTTCATAGTCCTGCGAACTTTCTAAAATTGTCCAGTCACAGCCGAATGGTTCAACAACATTCACAACTATATCCTCATCTTTATGATTTCTAATCTTAATTTCCCAGCCGGTGTCATAAGTGCTGTCACCAAGTCTTTTCCAGAAAGTCTGCCGGCGTTCGGAAACTATATCGAAAGCATCGCCCAATTTAACTTCTATTTTTTCGTTTTTCGGAGTGTGATCGATTCTATCTTCACCGATGAACTGATTATTTCCTGAAGAATCAGCTTTATAAACTCTAACGGTACCTTTTGGGAGAGGCATGCCGAGATTATTAGTTTTACTGTTCATAAACGAAATAAAAACACCGATTTTTATGTTTTTAATCATATCACCGCGACGACTTCTATAATAATAATTCTGACCGATGCAACGATAAATTTTAGTAACATCAATTCCATGTGCCTCAAGCAACGAAACCTGCTTCTTCTGATTTTGTTTTAAGGTTGTTGGTCGGTCAAGTGTGTACATGTGATATTCAAATAAACTTTCTTCTTTAAAAGCCGGCTTATTCCGCTTTCGTTTTACTTCTGCCATGCTGGACGAATCATTTTCATAAAAAAGTTGCGGCTGGAGTTTTTGAACATCGCCGGCCACAAGTTTCAGTTGCGCATTTTTAAATGTCGCACCACAATTATTGTCGATTGTTACCCATCCGTTCAATCCACATTTTTTGTCGTCTGCAGACAACACTGCGACATAATCAGCGTTCCATCTCATTCCCCGTGTCATATAATTTGCGACAATTTCTTGTTTTTTTGGGAAAAAATTTTCAAGTTTCCAAATTAATGTCGGCTCGGAAACAAGATTTTCAGGGATTGTCGGCAGTTCGACTTCTTCGAACCCGCGATTAATGACGATTTTATTTCCAATTTTATAGATCGGCTGCCGGGCATTGTAACTAATCAAAGTAGCTTCTACCGGCAATCGTTCACCTTTGAAGTCATTTTTTTGAATAAGAGTAACTTTTTTACCGACATATTTTTCCATAAGTTTTGCCGGTGACATTAAATCGTATTCGTAATTCTGCTCAAGAACAGTTAATTTATTTCCGGCGGTAACCGGGTCGATTTGAACTGTTTCCGGTTGAATTCGACTTGCAACTTCCATAAATTTTAAATCAACAATTCCTGTCGGCAGGGTTATTTCACGCTGATCGCGCACAACACCGAATCCGGCATTATAAATAGTAACGGCGATTTTTTTCTGGTCTGCGAGAGTGGACGTTGCGTCAGAAATTTTATTGGTTTTAATATTTTCGGAATAACCGAAACCGGTAAAAAGAATTGTGGAAAGAATTAATAGTAAATTTTTCATTTTTTTAAGCTCCTTGTTTATGTTGTTTAATTACAGACAAAGCAGACCAAATAGACAAAATCGGTAATATTTTGAACTATTTTCAATTATATCATTTGTTATAAAAATTTTCAGGTAAAGTTATAGTCACCTGGTTTGTGAGACTGTCAGTAATTGGAATATCTACTGTATACATGTTAGACTCACCTTTAAATGCGCCAGGTTTAGTTTTATGAATTGTTACAGAATCAGAATTTTCATCTAATTGTCCTTGAAAGTGCCCATTTTCATCTAATTTTTTTCTGTTAACATATAAACCTGATGCAGGGGAACCATCGGCTTTTAAAACTGTAAGAATAGTAAATGGCGGTGATTTGATAATTACATCTCCAATATCAGTATCAATTGAAAATGGACCAATATTGCGTGAGAAATGATCATCAAAAAGATGAAGAGATATAATTTCATCTGAAGGTAAATTTCTAACTTCAAATCTACCATCATCATTAGATTTATCAGAATGCATGTCATTCTGTGTCTCGCCGATAACACTCATATTTGGTGGTCCATACATCCTAATTCTCTTGTCAATAATTGGCTTGCCCTTAGAATCAAGAAGTCTTCCACTAATAACAATTCCTTCGTCATCAATAACAATTTCTCCAAGGTCAACATCGCTTGAACTAATGGTTACATTTCGTTTTAGAAGAGGATGATTTTCTGTTATTATTTTTATTGTATAATTTCCAGGAAAAACAGGATACAGTTCAAAATCACTTGTATTATGCTGTCCAAAAAGAAAACTGCTTATCCATATCATTCCCTTAATTGGGTCTCCATCGCTGTTGACAAGACTTCCCGTAACGCGATATGCCGGAGGTGTAACTATATCAAGCGGTTCGCAATTAGGAACAACGGAGTAACAAAAAATATTTGTAAGTCCGGCAATTTCGATACGAATATCATAAATTCCTTTGAGATTAAGTTTGTCAATAACAAAATCACCATGTTTTGGATAGGCATAAGATGCACATTCATCTCCATAATGAAGCTTTTGCTTATTTTTTGGCATCTTGCCATGTTTCCACGCATGCACGTATGCAGAGAGTTTTTCACCGGAAGGAGTGTGAATGATACCTTTTATTACTCCTGTTGCGTTAGTATTTGAATTATTAATTTTAAGAATTGTATCAACTTTTCCTTCAATAAAAATATTTGTTTCAATATTTTGAATATCGCCACCACGAATAAAAATTTTGTAATTTCCTTTTATAACTCCGGGCAAAATCCATTCATTACTTGTTTTAAAAAAATCATTATACTGAAACCAACCATTAGGCGCGGAAAGCTCAACCCGAATAGACTTTCCGAGTACAGGCTCGGAAAACCGAACTATAAGTTTTGCATCAACTTTACTGACCATTACGGTTGTTGTTATACCCGGCTTAATTTTAAAGTGCTTACTTCGTGTTAATACATTTGAACAATCTGTCACATCGGCAATAATAAAAGGAAGATGAGACGGAACATTTTCGAATAATGTTTCGCCGAGATCATCGGACTTACCAATAAATAAATTATTGAATTCTGCGTTATAAGGTCTGCGCCATCTATAATTAGCAACAAGTTTTACTTTGCTATCCGGAATAGGTTCATTGTTTTCATCTATAACTTTTATCAAAACATTTCCGCCTTTTGAAATTTCAACAGTTTTTTTACGAGGAGTGTTTCTGCTTTGGAAATAATTCCGAATAGTTGCGTAATCAGGATGACGGAATTCCAAATATAAATCTTCCATTCCAAGAAGCACACGAAATTCACCATCTGCATCTGTAAAACTATCTAACGGTTTTGAATTTATATTAGTTGGTGAAATACAAATAATTTCCACATTGCTCACGCGTTCTTTAGTTATTGAATCTCTTACAACACACAAGTTTTTTTCATAACTTTTAAATATAGCGTCTTTAATAATTGTTTCTCCATTCTTAAGATAAGTTTCAACGCGTGCTTCAAGAAAGCCCGGAGCAGAGAATCTAATATCACATTTCCCAATTGGCAGATTCGGTGTAGTATATGTCCCGTCTTTTTCAATATTAATCGGTATTTTATCGCCTGATTTTAAATTTCCGTTACCTCCGTAAACGTCGTAAGTAGCTTTTACATTTGTAATAATTTCCCCTGACTCTGAAATAAGTTTTCCTGTAAGAAAACCACCACTTTTTGTTTCAATTGTAGTTTTATAAATTGGCTCATGTAATTTGTTATTTATATCTTCTGCCCAAACTTTAGCGTCAATTCCGGAAGTTTTACCGGCAAGAGAAACAGAGCCGCGTAAAACAGGAGAATTTATTGTTTTTGACGATTTGCCTAAGCTCGGATCTATCAATTCGGCACGTTCAACGAGGCGAATAAATTCCGCGCGATAACCGTCATAATCTTTTCCTTTTGAATTTCTCGCGCGGTGAAGCACTGTTTTTAATGACGCGTTACCCTTGTATTTTGAATCGCGAAGCAGCATACCGAATTCCGCGACTGCGCTTGCGAAAGAACAATTTTCTGACATTTTGTTTCTAACATCATCTTTTTTAACGATTTTAGTAATTAATCTGCTTTTATTTTCTTTCGGTTTTTTGTAGCGCAGTTTTACGGTTAATAACTCTTTGCTTTTATTAATCTTTGTTTTCTGATATTTTAAATCATCAACTTTCGCGAATGTCTGCGTTGAATCCGCAGGAACAATTTCATAAAATGCCGTTACGGAATGTCCTGCCCCAAGTTCGCCCGCGTCTTTTTTATCATCATTAAAATCTTCTTTGGCAAGAATTCTGTTTTCATAACCGATTAAGCGATAAGCTTTAACTTCCGCCGGATTAAACTCAATCTGCAGTTTAACGTCTTTGGCGATAGTAAAAAGTGTTGCTCCGAGCTCGTTAACAAGCACTTTTTTAGCTTCCATAATGTCATCAATATAAGCGTAATTCCCGTTCCCTTTATCGGCGAGTTTTTCCATTTTATTATCTTTATAATTACCCATACCGAAACCAAGAACGGTTAAAAATATTCCGTCATTCCGTTTTTCTTCTATCATTCTTACGAGAGCTGAATCACTGCTCTGCCCGATATTAAAATCTCCGTCGGTCGCGATAATAATTCTGTTATTGCCGTTGGAAATCAAATTTTCTTTCGCGATTTTATAAGCTAATTTGATTCCCGCGCCGCCGGCGGTTGACCCGCCCGCGTTGAGTTTTTCAATCGCTGACAGGATTTTTTCTTTTTGATTGCCGGAAGTTGAGTCAAGAACTAATCCCGCTGCACCGGCATAAACAACTATTGATACCCGGTCTTCCGAGCGGAGTTGTTTTGTAAGAAGTTTAAAAGCGGATTTCAGAAGCGGTAATTTGTTCGGTGAACTCATCGATCCGGAAACATCAAGCAGAAAGACGAGATTATTCGGCGGGAGTTTATCGATTTTAATTTTTTTACCCTGAAGACCGATCATCACCAGATTATTTTCTTTATTCCATGGACATTTTGAAACTTCCGTGATTATGGAAAAGGGCGCGTTGCCCTTCGGCTGAGGATAATCATAAGTAAAATAATTTATCATTTCCTCAATTCTTACCGCGTCTTTCGGTGGTAAAGTATTGGAATTTAAAAAACGGCGTAAATTCGCGTAGGAAGCGGAATCAACATCAATAGAAAAAGTTGACAGCGGGGTGTTTGCGGCGGTTTTAAACTCATTATCATAAATTCTGTCATAATCTTCCGTGTTGAATTCCTCCTCCTTTCGCGGTTTGATGATCGGCATTGAAGGAATCAAACCTGAACGATTCTCACGTAATATCGGTCCATCAAAATCGCAAATTGCTTCATTAAGGCATACCATTTTACGATCTACAATATTTTGAGGTTTAGAGTGGATTTTTCTTTTACTTCTAACACAGGCAAATTTTTGGCTATTTAAGGATTTTTTATTGGCTTTTTTAAAATTCGCGGTGATTTCTTTGTTTTCTTGAATTTTAACATTCCTTAGCACAGGATTAACTTTTTGCTCTAATTCTATCTTGTCTGAACTGTCGTGTGAAGGATTAAAAGAATCCATACCTACAGGAAGCAGTGAAATAATAAATAGAGTTGCAACAATTCCGGCAAATAATCCTCCTGAAGCGAAAATGATTTTTTTCATAACGGATTTTTTAAGATTTGGTGCAGGTTTTTCTTCAAAAACAAAATTCGTTTTTATATTGTGCCGGATTTCGTCCTGTAATTGTTCGGAAGGAACCTGCCGGTTAAATTTTTTCATCTCTTTTATTAATTTTTTACTCTTCATAATTTTTCTCCATTAACTTTTTCAACTTCTTAATGCCGCGAAGATAACGTGCAGCGACTGTTGGAAGGAGACTGTGTGTAATTTTAGCGATTTCTCTGAAAGTCATTTGGTCATAAATTTTCAACAGAATAATTTCCCTTTCCTTTTCCGAGATTTTGTTTAATGCCGCGTTAAGCATTTCAGCATCTATCCAATCGGGAAATACTTCTTCTGAAGGTTGAACGAGCAGACTTTCGATTGAAACGGGTTGTTTTTTGTATTTCTTCATCAGATCGAAGGATTTATTTCTCGCGATATGATAGATATAAGTTTTCGGATATTTTATTTTGGAAATTTTCTCGCCACGCTGCAGTAATGCGGTAAATGTTTCCTGAAAAACATCATCAGCATCAGCGCGATTCCGCAGCAGGGAACAAATGTACCCGTAGAGCGGGTTTTTATAGATTTCGAACCATTCCAAAATAAGGTCATTTGTTTTATAAGTCACGTTCATTACCTTATTAGATTAAAAAGTATATTGATATCAATAAAGAGTTCTCGTAATAATAGACTACTAAAGTATTGATTTTTATGCAAAAGGAATATTATAATAATGGTCAAATTGCAAAAAAAGGAAATTTTATGCCTGTTATTGTAATAAAAAGATATAAAAAGTATAATAAAATAAACTGTCTTTATAATATATATCGTTAAAAGTGGAAAATATGTCGTCATATGTTATTAGTAAAAATACTAAAGGCATAGCTTTAATTGCTGTGCTTGCCGTTCTTGTTGTATTGGCGATTATCGCATCGGTTTTTACGATAAACATGTCGGTAGAAAGCAAAATGGGGAACGTTCAAATCGCAAAATTACAAGCTGATTTGATCGCCGATTCAGCTCTTGAGCACGCTATGTGTGTTATCCGTGAAGATGCGATTGAGCAGCCAGCCTGGGATGACAAAACAGAAAAAATGTTTACTACATTTTCTCCTGAAATTAAAAATCCGAAGAATAATATTAATATTGACGGAATTATAAAAAACGGGAAAAGTAATGAATGCCGTTGGATTTATGTTAAAAATACGCAAGACAAAATAATTGGCAGATATGCTGTATTGATAGAAGATGAAGCATCAAAAATTAATATTAATGTGGCGCGGGCATTAAATAGCAAAATGCAGAATGAAGGAATCGGTACTTTTGAAATAATGCTTACGGATGGAAAAGACGCGGGTTTGCCTGTTTCTCTTTCTTTTGCTAAAAGAATTCTTAAATATCGTTATGGACGTGATTTAACTCCTGGACAGGCGAAAGTTGACGATAATCTTACCGCATCTAGTTACGCATCCGACCAAATTGACAATGACGCAGACGGTATTATTGATGAGCCCGATGAAGGAATTGATGAGCCGGAGGAATATGATCCTATTAATCCAAAGTGGGATGATCGAAGTTTTTCGAGCATAAAAGAAGCTTGTATTGAAGTGCCGAAGCAAGGTCAACTCAGCTTACTTGCCAGTCGTTATTTAAGTAAGTTCGGCACGATAAATTCCAAAAGTGGAAATATGTTTTATGATGAGGTTAATAAAACGCAGTCAAAAAAAATAAATATTAATGTTGCGTCAAAACGCCAGATAAGTTCTTTATTACGCCGCGCGAATGAAGATAATCGTTTTGAATCAAAGTCAAAAAACATGCGAACGCTTGTTGGAAATATTATCGACTATCGTGATGAGAATTCTGTTCTCTCAACTATGGGAAGTGAATATGGGGTTGAAGCTGTTTGTTTCAATGAAGTTATGGCAAATGACGGTAGTTACACGCTTCGTTTTGACAGAAACGATGATTATTGGGAAGGAAGAAACCGGGTTTATAGAATGGGCTGGTTTTATGAACAACCGGATAAATATAATACAGAAGGATTTGGTTGGAAAATAGAGCATTTGGGTGCAAAGCACAAATTAGTGATGAAAGACGATTATTATCTTACGAACGGAGTTAAAAC
This sequence comes from Chlamydiota bacterium, assembly GCA_003648225.1. Classification (GTDB taxonomy): domain Bacteria; phylum Auribacterota; class UBA3054; order UBA3054; family B51-G9; genus B51-G9. The sequence goes on along the minus strand of QMOL01000046.1, from coordinate 1,053 downwards.
TTCTTTTAAATATTATACAACAATTAAACTTTCATCATCGCCGACCAAAAAGCCGCAAGGTTTTAATAAGTTTAAATCTCTTATGAATAAAAACGGAGGATGGCCAGTTGATATTTGGAAAAATGCCTGGCTTATGTTAGGTTCCAAAGACGGTTACAGACTCAAATATGCTTCATATCCAATTATTGGGAATACTGGGAATGAGCTCAAAATAGCCTGTGATGAAAATGACAATAGTTTTTCTTATGAGTATCTTGAATATTATTTATATTTAGCCAATGTATCAAACAAAATGAACAGCGTGCGAATAAATAATTTATACCGTGCGAATAACGGAGGATTGACAGTTGTATTTCCTGAAATGAAGGATAATTTTTATTTTCCGGTTTTTTCTGATGAAAATCTTAGGCGCCCGCCCAAAAATCTATATTACAAAGTGTATGTCGGGGAAAATAATCTTGGAGGAAATATTCTGGACAGCCGATATAACACATCTTATATTCTACTGCCGGGCGATCATAAACTTAGCGCGAATAAAACCCCGTGGAAAGGTTTTAACGAAATGACCGATTTAGACGGTGACCCGACGAGATATTCCGAAACCAAAATGATGGAGATAACATCAAAAGATTTGGAAGGTAGTACATTACGGCTTCCTGATAATCAAACAAAAGTGTGGCTGCTTAGAACACCGTATCAAGACGGTGAACCTATTCGCGCGAAAAACGGATGGATAAATGTTAATATTGCAACTTGCAAACAAACCGGTTATGTCGGGGGAATTGGAAAAACATCGGATTTGAAAGCATATCAGAATAAAAATGTTGCCGTTTCTGCTTATTTAATGAGTCCGGTCATAGTGGAAATGATAAATATCAGTGATCATCCGGTAAGCCTTAAATACTGGAGAATTGTTATTAATACAGGATCTTATGCCGATCAGGTTGGTTTGATAGATGAAGCAACACTTTACAGTAAATGGCGACAAGGGCTTTATGATGATCCGAATCCGACAATTCAGCCGGGAGGATATTTTTATATAACAAATAACAG
>QMOL01000045.1 GCA_003648225.1 Chlamydiota bacterium | reverse complement strand
TTAGGAAAAATATATTTTGCAAGTGTAGTTTTTCCGGACTGACGCGGACCTGTCAGAACAATTGCCGGATAACCTTTAAGAAGCTTACGAATAACTTTAGAGGAGTCACGATTAATCATGAAAGGATTATAGCATAAAAGAAGCTAATTGTCAATTAGATTTACAATCAGCCAAAATACTGGGTGAAATTAAATCGCGCGGAAAAAGTACGTGATTTGGATCCCATATCAGTTGTACTCCCAATTACTCACTTCGTCTCGATGCACTTTGTGATCGGGATTAAAAGGTCGAAGTGAGTTACTCATCAATCTAACTAATGAAATAAAATAATCTCGGCGGATCTTCGACCATCCTTTGGCGGACTTTCAGCATGCGTATTATCGCATGGCCATCCATCAATCCAATACTTTAATTTCAAAACAATTCTTCCTGGATTTGTTCTTCCATATTTTCCTGCTTTTCTTTTACTTCCGTTTTTTCTCGCGGGAGCTTAAGCCAGCTTTTTAGTTTTTCCAAGGACCACGCGTTAACAATGTTTTCAGTTGTGCACCAGGCACGCCGGGCGACATTTATTCCATAGCGCATTGCGAGAAATCCGTCAGGAGAGTGGGAATCAGTGTTTATACAGATTGGGACTCCGGCTTCACGCGCTTGGAAAGTGAAGTTTTCGTTCATATCAAGTCGATGAGGCGAGGCGTTAATTTCGAGTGCGACGTTATTTTCTTTTGCGGCGGCGATAATTTTTGCGATATCGATTTCATAAGGCACTCTTTCGCCGATTAATCTTCCGGTTGGATGCGCGACACATCTTATAAACGGGTTTTTAATCGCGCGGACAATTCTTTCCGTCATTTCAGCAGAGCCCATACCGAAACGAGAGTGAATTGCCGCGATCGGGAAATTGAGTTTTGATAAAATTTCATCGTCGAGATCGAGTGAACCGTCAGCGAGAATATCCACTTCGATACCTTTAAAAACAAAGAAATCTGGATTTTGTTCGCGAAAAACATCTATTTCTGTAATTTCTTCAAGCAATCTTCTTTCGTCAAGTCCGTGAGCAACCGTTAGTGATTTTGAATGGTCGGTAATCGCAAGATATTCATAGCCGAGTCTCTTTGCCGCGGCAGCCATTTCGGGGATTGTTGCCGAGCCATCGGAATGGGTAGAATGGCAGTGTAAATCGCCTTTAATATTTTCTAAAGTGATGAGTTTTGGGAGGGAATGATTTTTCGCCATGGCAATTTCTCCGCGGTTTTCACGAATTTCAGGCGGAATCCAGTCGAAACCGAGTGAGTTATAAACATTTTCCTCATTTTCCCCTGCGATGGATTTATCTTTTTGAAACACACCGTATTCGCTTAACTTCATATTTTTTTCTTTTGCGTGGGAGCGAAGGGCGACATTATGTTCTTTTGAGCCTGTAAAATATTGCATTGCGGCGCCAAAGCTTTCCGGTTTTACGACCCGGAGGTCAACTTGAATTTTATCTTTTAAAACCACACTTGATTTTGTTTCACCCTGAGCAAGAATTTCCAAAACTTCGGGATACTCAGCGAAATGGCTTATAATTTTTTCCGTATCGCCGGAACAAGTGATTAAAATATCCAGGTCACCAACCGTTTCGCGACAGCGACGGAAACTTCCCGCTGGTTGTATTTTATCAATACCATCGATTTTTTTTAGATAATTCAAGTAATCATTTAAAATTTGTTCGGCTTCCGCCCATGATTTTCTGTCGGTTTGAAGAGTGCGGAAATCTCGTATACTTTTAAGGATTTTCAACTCGCTTTTTTCACCCATACCGGGTAAGACACGGATTTTTCCTTCAGAAGCCGCTTTTTCCAACTTATCAACATTGTCGATGCCGAGCTTTTCATAAACAAGTCGAACACGTTTGGGACCGAAAGACTGAATTTTAAGCATATCAAGCAATCCGGACGGCAGGGAATTTTTCAAATTATCAAATTCTTTTATTTTCCCGGTTTGGCAGAATTCTATAATTTTATCGTGAAGAGCTTTACCGATAGATTTAATCGAATTAAGTTCATCCGGGTTTTGAGCAACGATATCGGAAAGTTTTTCTATTAGATTATCGATAACACGTGCGGCATTTCTGTAAGCGCGTACTCGGAAAATATTTTCACCTTTAATTTCGAGAATATCGGCTGTTTCATTGAAAATTTTTGCTATTTCATTGTTTGTCATAAAATTTCCTTTTTTTACGGACTAAACGGACTAAACGGACTAAACGGACTAAACGGACTAAACGGACTAAACGGACTAAACGGACTAAACGGTTAAAGGTTAAAGGTTAAAGGTTAAAGGTTAAAGGTTAAAGGTTAAAGGTTAAAGGTTAAAGGCACCCGGCGTTTGTCGTGTACTTCGCGTAAGGTTGGAGTAATTATACCACAAAAACACAAAAAAATCTATATTTTGCCGGTTTTAGATATAAAAAATAAATTAAAATAATAAATGTTTGTCTTTAATTCGTGTATTAGTGACTTAAAAAATAAAAAGATAAAACCGCTTGACTTTCAATTCTTTTTTTGTTAATATATTTACGAAAATAAGACGGGCCTATAGCTCAGTTGGTTAGAGCGCGCGCTTGATAAGCGCGAGGTCGATAGTTCAAGTCTATCTAGGCCCACCATGAGCAACGCATTGTTTAAAGACAATGCGAGGATTTTTGGTTGTAAAAACGGGGGATTAGCTCAGTTGGGAGAGCACCTGCTTTGCAAGCAGGGGGTCGCCGGTTCGAGCCCGGCATTCTCCACCAACTGAAATTTTTTATGACAAAACAGGCTGACGTAATATTATAACTTGTATTAATTAATAGTAAATACATAAACCACGGAGCGAATATCATGAATTCTAAAATCGCGCGAACAATTCTTCTTTCATTAGCAGCTTTAATATTTATATCTTCTGCTTTTGCAGGCGACTGGCAGCATCTTGTGTTTCAGGCAAAAACAGCTATTAAAACCGATGGCTCACTTCCTGCAACTAAATTAGTGGATTTCTGGGTGAATCAGGATCGATACGAATCAAGATTTACTATCTATAAACCTAACGTAAAAGGGTTGCGTGTTTATATTGTAGTAGATGGCGTATCGTGGCCCGCATTTAAGCAATACACACTTTTTGCCGCTACGTCAATAAAATCAATAGATATGCCTGATGGAACAAAACTTCCTTTCGGCTTTCTAAATATGCAGGATTCCGCATTGGCTTCCGGAGGCATTACCGTTAAAGCGGGAATGAGCGGTCAATTTTTAAAACTTTATCATCATCAGCCGACTATTAGTGTTAGAGTTATCGGTCAACCGGGTCAACCTGTAGGAAACGTGCCTAATGTAAATGTAGATGTAAAAGGCGGCGTGATTAATGTTGTAAAAGTAGATTATCCACGTCCGGCGGTAGTGAACTTTGGAAAACCCGGGATAGTGAAAGTAAAACAAAGCGGCCAAGGTCGTCAAAGTTTAATTAACGCGGTAAATGTTCGCGGCGGGAAACTTGATGCTTGTTTGGCAGTTAAAGGACTTAATCAATTGGTTTGTAAAGGTCGCCGTTACAAAATGACAACAATTATTGGTGGAATGATTACCGGAACATCTAAGACAGATGGACCGATTAAAAAAATATACGCTTCTAACGGTCTTGACGGAAAAGTTACCGCGGGTGAAGATTTATCTCCAAACGGAATAAGAAAAGTTATTGCTGTTCGCGGCGGAAACGGAGCGATAATTACAGCAGGTGGAACACAGGCTACACCAACACCTATTGGAACGATTGGTAAAATATACATCAATTTGAAAAAGAACGGCCAATATACAACGCTTAACAATTGTAAATTTTATTCTTACGCGCTGCCGAAAGTGCAGCTTAATAAGAAGCACGCGGTAATAGCAAACGTAACGGGTTGTTCAGTAACAACACCGAACGGAACAACAGCAATTGACGCGGCATATCCGAATTTAAAATAAGAGATAAAACAAGAAGCGGAACAATAAAAGTTCCGCTTTTTTCATTTTTCACATTTTTGATTTTTAAACAGGCAATTATGAACAACACTCTCAAAAGACTTCTCGATTTACAAAATCTTGATAAAGAAATAATTGAAATTCAGCGTGAGAAGAATAATATAATTGAGAAGTTGCGTGAAGAACAGATGAGTTATCAAAAATCCGCAGATGACCAGTTCTCTTTAAAGGAAGACAAAATTCAAATGGAAGTGGATAAAAAGAAACTGGAACTTAATATTGAAGATGCGGAATTGAAGATAAAACACCTTGAAGAAAATCAGGCGTTAGTCAAGAAAAATAAAGAATATCAGGCGCTGTCTAAAGAAATAAAAGAAGCGCTGGCGGCAAAGGAAAATGCTAAGGAAGCCCTTGAAAATCATATTAAACAAACCGAAGAAAATGCAGTCGATCTTGAAAAAGGGAAAAAACAGGTTGATGACATTAAACAAGACTTGTTGAAAAAAGCGGATGAAGTTAAAATGCAGCTTCTGGAACTCCAAGGGAAATTCAAAAGATATAAATCAATCCGGAACGATATTACTAAAGATATTAATGATAAATATCTTTCTATATATAATAATTTATATAAAAAGCGTGCGCCGAGAATTATCGTTCAGGCAAATAAAAGTATGTGCGGCGGTTGCCATATTAGTTTACCTGCTCAGATTATCGCTGATATTATGTCATTAAAAGAAGGTGACAATTTAGTTATGTGCGAAAATTGCGGCAGGATTCTTTACATTGAAAATAATGAAGAGTTAGCTGAATAAAGAAGATGTAAAACAATTCAAAAGCGTTAAAAATCAATTTTGGATGATTATTACATTAGTTTTCTTTCGGAGTATATTTATACACCTTATATCTTATTTGTCTTAATACTCATTTCAAAATTTACTTTAATTAAAGGGACAACGATTTAAAAGTTTATGTCCCGCAATTTTTTTGCGGGACATTTTCACTCCGATACGCTCTGAATAGTGCAATTCTTTTTCATAAGCTTTTGAGAGCTTTTATTGCTGTAAATTAAAATACTTATGCTGTCCGTGCGGTAACCGTTTCAGGCAAATATCCGTTTGCCTGAAGAGGAAAGTCCGGACACCTGCAGGCAGGATGCCTTGAGAAACCAAGGGACGTCCCGATGTATTGATCGGGATGGACGGAAAGTGCCACAGAAAATATACCGCCCCGAGCGCGTAAGCGTCTCCGGGGTAAGGGTGAAATGGCGAGGTAAGAGCTCACCGCCGTGTACGGTAACGTAGCGGGCATGGAAAACCCCATCCGGTGCAAGACCATATAGGAAACATTGGGAGTTCACTCCCGGGCATGCCTGTTGTCTATATGTTTCGGGTAGGTCGCAAAGATGAATGGTTACCCTCCTTTAAAGAGGAGACAGAATCCGGCTTATGCTGCGGACAGCATCTTTCTAATTGTTATTTACTATTAATATTTATTAACAGATTAACGAGATACGAGACACGAGATAACCGTAATGACGAAAGCAACGATAATAGTGATAATAATTTTTGTTACAACTATTTTGCAGGCCGAGTCTACAAATGTATTTCAGCAATCTCCGATACAAGCTCAAACATATTTTCGCGAAGGAATCAAACAGGTTAAACGTCATAATTATCGTTCAGCAATACGGTCATTCAGATCAGCAGTTCAGTATGACCCGAATCTTGGAGAAGCATATCTTAATCTTGGCGCATGTTATGAGCGAATAGGTCAATTTGAAAACAGTATACCGTATTTTGAGAAGGCAATTTCTGTTGATGAAAGTAATCCACGTCTTGTTTATTTATTTGGAGTAATGCTTGGACGAAACGGTAGGCGAAAAGAAGCAGTTAAATATTTAGAGCGTGCTGTTTATATGTCGCCTAGAAATCCGGATTATTTATACAACCTTGGAGTCGGATATTCATCATTAACGCAGTATGCTTACGCGGCAACTTGCTTTGAACAGGTTACAGGGATTGTTTCAAATAATAGTGCGGTATGGCATAATCTCGGACTTGCAAAATTATATTTGGCTAAAACGAATGAAGCGATATCGGCATGGGAAAAAGTTGAAATTGATTCTCCGATAGCATACTCTTCTTTATATTATCTTGGGTTAATGGCTTATAATCGCGGTGATTATAAAACAGCGATGTCTAAAATAAAAATGTCCCTCGCATTAAATTCTGATTCCGTAGACGCGCAATACATAAAGGCGGTTCTTTTAGGGAAGGAAGGTAAATATAAACAGGGAATAGATATTCTTGAAAAAATCTACTTGATTAAACAAGGAAATGAAATTGAAAAAGAGATAGCTTTATTGTATGTTGAATGGGCGAAAAAAGTTTCCGGAAAAAAACAATATGTAATAGCACTTCACAGGTACAAGCAGGCAGCCAGATATTTACCTGAAAATCCTGAAATACAAATAAATATTGCAGGTACTGCAGTTGAAGCAGGTAAGTTTGATATTGCAAAGCGGGCGCTTAATCGCGCACAGAGTTTTACAGTGACCGAAGAACAAGAAGAAGCCTTAAATGAATTAAGGGAAAAGCTAAAAAGAAAGTGAAAAATATTTGCTATATTTTTAGGAAATAATATAAAATATTAAATCAAATTAATAAGCGCTTGACATCGATGAAAACTTTTGGTATCATATTGCACAATTAATGGCGGACAAGAGGATAAATTAATATAGAAATTTAGATTAAATGAGGAATAAAAGTGGCTGACAAAAAAATTATAGGTATCGATTTTGGACACGAAACATTAAAATATGTGGCGCTGTCAATTGCTTCCGACAAACCTGGGATAAAAGAATGTAAGTCGGCGGATTTAAATCTCTCAATTGACGCTGATGATTCAGCATGGCGCGAAGCAGTTATTAATGTTTTAAAATCATGGAAAAGTGAAAAACTTATACAATCAGAAGACGAATTGTATATCACCGCTCCAAATGATCAGGTGCTAATCAGAGCATTGAAAATTAAAACTGATGATATTAAAACTCAACTTGAACAAGAAGCCGATAAACAAATTCCGGTTTCCTTAGATAAAGTTGATTGGGATAGTGTGATTGTCGGAGAAGATAATGGTCAAAGTCACCTCGTTCTTGCTGCCGTTAAAAAAGAAATCGTAGAAAATATTATCTCGTTGCTGGCTGAAGCCGGGTTGGAAGCTAATTCAATTGATTGTGGTGCTATAGCGGTTGGAAACGCGTTTCTGCATTCCTGCGGCGGAGAAGCAGAAGCATCTGCCGCAATACTAAACATTGGGATGGCTGCGAGTGATCTTATTATAGTTGATGGTAAGAAAATTTGGATAAGGACTTTGCCGGTTACCGGTAAAACCATAGTTTCTTCCGTAATTAAAAACTTAAATTTATCTGAAGAAGAAGCTAAAAAAGCAATTTCCACTCAGATTAATTTGGCTGCTCCGGCTGGTGAAGAATCTGATGTATTAAAAAATGTGCGTGCGACAATGTCAAGACTTGTAATGGAAATTACAAGGTCTTTAACATTCTTTAAATCGCAGTTGGGAGGTGAAAGACCTCAAAAACTTCTTGTCTGTGGCGGCTATAGCAATATTCCCGGTTTGACAGATTTTCTTTCCGGGCGGCTTAAAACTGACACATCAAATCTAAATGTTTTTCAGACATTTGATAAAACTGTAGAAAACGCGTCTTTATACCCTCAAGCTATGGGTTGCGCGCTTGCCGGTGCCGGTTTGACTCCTTACGCAATTAATATTCTGCCAAAGAATGTTCAGTTCCAACAAATGCTTGAAAAGAAGAAATTTTGGATTGCGGCATCTGCATATATATTTGCCGCAATTTTTATTGCTCTTTTTGCAATCGTAACTGTTAAAAGTAAAGATGTTAAGGCTCAGGCGGAGAAAGCCGATAATGAATTGAGCAATGCTACAGCTTTAAACAGCGAAATTGTTAAAATTCAAAAACAAATAAATAAAAAGCAGCTCGAAATAGATGAAATTCATCGCGTGATTGTAAGTCGCGACCTGTATGTTAAAGCGTTGCAGGATATTAGCAGGGTTCTTCCTTCAAATATATGGCTTAGCGGAATAGAAAACATTACTTTTGGCGATATTTATGAAAAAGATACATTGGAAAACGATAATGCCGGTCCCGGCTCAATGATTGTAGATGAAAAATCCGAACTGTATACCCGGCCGGTGCGCCTGCTTATTCGCGGAGGTTATTATGGTAATTGGATGGAAGAGATGCCGAAACTACAAAAAGAATTTGAGAAAATCCCCGGATTCGCTGGTTTTACTCAACGTAGAATGACTAAAGAAAAAAAATATTATACTTTTGAGTTGGATGTTGACCTTGATGTCAATTATAATGGTAAGCCCGATGTGGATGATATAAAAGCAGCCTATAATAGTAAAAGCGGGTCCAGACGTAGATAATAATGCGGAATTATTCGCAACAACAGAGAAACAGACGAAAATGCTTGATCTGAACAAAAATAAAGGATTCTTAATTGCCCTCGGCGGAGCAGTTATTTTGTTAATAGTTGGAATTATATTGTGGCGCGGTGCTGTAAGCAGTCAGCAGGAAGCGTGCGATGACGTTGACAGCGCGAATTCGCAGTATCAATCCTTAACAAAGAAATACAACGGGGCGCCGACAAAAAAACTTGTCAAAGCTTATGAAAAAAAACTCGAAGAGCTTAAAAGCATGACCGGTAAGATGATTAAAGCGGCGCCTAAAAAGAAACTTCCGGTTTTTTCACCATCGAGTATCAAAGCGGAAATCAGAGATACTAAAGACAAGTTTGTAGATTTAAGTTCAGAGAAAAATATTAGAATGCCCGAAGATATCGGTTGGTCCGAGTATTTGGGTCCCAATGTACCTAAAGCGGCAGACATACCTAAATTAACGAGACAATTTGTAATTATTAAGGATGTTCTTGGCGTTCTCTGTTCTGATAAAGCTAACATTGAAGAAATCACTGTTATTGACAGAAACCCTGCAGGAACATCGAATGATGATGAAATGGATGACGAAGAGGTAACTTTTGGTGATGAACCATCTGGTGGACCATCTAAAAAAGTCGAAGAAGAAAAAGAACTTTATGATGCCGTGCCTGTACAATTTGATTTTAGAACATCTCCCGAAAATTTATATTACATTCTTGCCGGAATAAGGAATCAAGGTTATTTTTACAGGCTTGCTAAAATAACTGACAAACTTGAAATACAATCTATGGGCGAAGTAAGTGACCCTTCAGATATAACAGAGGTACTGTCTGTTCAACTTCTTGTTGACAATATTCAACTCAATTCCGATGACGCGACCGACAGCAAAATCAAATCAGCAAAAAAATAACGAATAACATACTTATTACGGATGAATATACTAAAGCAACATTGGGAAAAAATTTTACTGGCCGCCGTTATAATTATAGCGCTTATTGTGGTCGCTATTTCTTTTACTTCCGGTAGCGAATCTGTATCATTTAACAAAAGCAAAAATGCGGATTCAATCCAAAATAACAGCGTTCTTGCAGGTTATAAAGAATCAGTTAAATTTTCCGAAAGCAAAGCTCCCGAGGAAATTAATCCAAATCCTTTTTCGCACGATGAGCTTCAGTATTGCCCAAAATGCAAGAAATTACAGCCGAAATGGTCTAGAATTTGTCCTGAATGCGGCACTACTGTAGATTATAAAAAAGATGCCGATGGCGATGGAATGCCAAATAAATGGGAGCAGAAATATGGACTTGACTGGACAAATCCTAATGACGCAAACAAAGATGCTGATAACGATGAAATAATAAATCTTGCTGAGTATAAACGAAATAGTAATCCTAAAGACCCGTTGGACCCTAATATTATATTAGATGATTATATTTTGTTGAAAATTTACAGGCCGACACGACCGATTAAGTTGATGAAATGCACTAAATTGTCTTCCGGTATTAATCTTCAATTAAAATATAAAAAACGCACACAATTTAAGAAAGAAGGTCAGAAAGTTACTGATGGAAATACCCCTGTTTATAAAATAGGAACTGTAACTTTCAAAAAAATTGGCGTTTGGAACAAAATGATTAACTCCACTCAGTATATAGATAAGAGTGAAGTTACAATGACAGATATAAAAACAGGAGCACCTTTCACCTTAGTTATCGGTGAAACTAATTATTATAATTACGTCGAAGCCGAAATACAAACTAAAGACGGGGCTAAACCGTTTATTATACGCAAGAATGACGAAATTGACCTTCCAACATACAAAGAAAAAGCAAAAGTTATTTCATTAGACGAAAAAGATAAGACAGGTATATTTGATGTTAAAGGTAGAAAATACAAGGTTAAAGCGAAAAAATAATTAAATACTTAAATAAATAACCACGGAGTTGAGCAAACACGATGAAAAAGCCCATTCTAAAAGCAATTTCAAGAGGCGTATTGTCACTACTGTTATTATCACAATTAGCAGTCGCGCAGTCACCAATAGATGCAGCATTAAAGCAGAAAGCTAAATTACTTTCTCCGAAACTTGCCGAACAAATTGCATTGCAAAGAGAAGAAATGCGCGCTGAATCTGAAGAGATTACTACTCAGGCAATTACCGCGATGAATCAGGGTGAGTACAAAAAAGCTTATCATTATTTAACGGAAGCTTTAAATAAGAACCCTGTTAATCTCACGGCGAAAGCAAAATTAATGAAAGTTAATTCAATCCTCTTTGATGTCTATGTAAAATATGCCCAGTCACGTATGGCAATTAAAGATTACGAATCGGCAATTAAATGGTATAGAGAAGCGCTGATTCATAAACCGAAAAACAAGGCGGCCATTAAAGGCGTATTGCTTGCAAGAGAACGTATATCAGAATCTGTTTCTAAAAATATCGGCAAAATTATTTCTGACAGTATGACTAATGATGAAAAAGTTAAATTGCTTATGAAACAGGCTCGTGATTTGGAAGTTCAAAGTAGATACGAAGAAGCAAAAGCTGTTTATAAAAAAGCTATTAAAATTGTCCCTTCAAATCCTCAACCCAGAAGATTTCTCAAAGAACTTATTGAAAAACAGGGAAGAATGATTGCTGATGACAGAAGAATCGAACGTCGACAGATTATGGAAGATTTAATAAAATCATTCTTCCATCATCCGGAAGAATATGTTGAAGCGACAACAGCCAAGGGCGCTGAGGAACTTACACCTGAAATGAAACGCCGCGCGGAAATTATAAAGAAAGCAAATCTTAAACTTGAAAATCTTTCTTTCAAAGACGCGCAAGTTCAGGAAGTTCTTAATTATATCGCTGAAGTTGCAGGATTGAGTATTATTGTTAATTTAGGCAACGCTAAAGAAGATACTACTAGTATCGAGCTTTATAATCCAACTGCTTTACAGGCTATTCAGTATGTTTGTGAACAGCAGGGATTAACATATACTATTGACCAGTACGCAATCGTGATCTCTAAAGGTGAAGGTGAAATGGAAACAAGATTCTGGACAGTTTCCGCCCGCGCTTTAAGCACAGCTGAAGAGAAAGCGACAACGAGTGAAGATTCAAGTGAAATTGATTTATTCAGTGATGATTCGACAGATTCATCCTCGGGTGATGAATTTGAAAGCGCGTCTGTTGAGCCGGAAATTGTTCGTATGATTAAAAACTCGGTTCCTAACTGGCCGGATGGCTCAACCATATTTCTTGAACCAAGTACAGGAACATTAGTCGTAAGACAAACACCTGGTATACTTGATGAAATAGACGGCTTTATTAAGGAACTCGGTACGGATGAAGAACAACTACAAGTGGAAATTCAAACCCGTTTCGTTTTAATTACCGATCAAAACCTTGAAGAACTGTCAATCGGAATGGCGCTTAAAAGCCCCTTCGATCTTTATACCCGCGGTAAAAATCGCGCCGGTGTTTCAAGAGGCGGAGTTATTAATCCTACCGATTTGACTGGTGCTCTGCGCAGGTATTCAGCTAAAAGACGAAACAGCCGTTATTCTGATACTTTAAAAAATGCTATTAATATGCTCGGTCTTAAAGAAGGTAATAATCAGGTTTCTGACCAGGTTATCGGCTTCTTTACAAGCGCGTTAACATCACCTGAAGTTGGATTGATTTTTCACGGAATCAGTAATCAGACAGATACAGATATGCTTTCAGCACCTAAAATTACTACCGTTAGCGGTCAGTCTCGTGTTAGTATCAGACAAATTACCGAAGTTATGTATCCGGATGAATATACAGTTTATAAACCTGCAATTATTTATTTTACAGGCTCAGGCGGTGGAGGAATATTCGGCAGCTTCAGCATGAGCGCCGTTGCGGGAACTTACCCGGGATATGCAACAGTTGAGAGTACTTTAAAAGAAGATGTAGGTATTCAGCTTGTCGTTTCGCCAACAATCGGCGAAAATGGTAAAACTGTCAGTATGGAAGTTACTGCGCAAGTCAGTGAAGAAATAGAACCGCATTTGGTAACTGTTTATGTCGGTAATGATAATATTATACCGCCGATTGAGCCGATTACATTATCTGTTCCAAGATTTAAAACATCAGAAGTTAAAACGCATGTTGTTGTTAATGATGGTGAAACTATAGTTCTTGGCGGAATGATAATGGAACAATTAAAAAAATATAATGATAAAGTTCCTTTCTGGGGAGACCTCCCTTTAGTCGGGCGCTTATTCCGCTCGGAAGGTTCATTTCAAGACAAACGCAACCTGCTTATCTTTGTTACCACCAATATAGTTACACCGGGTGGTAAGTCATATAAAGAATTGCGTGAAAAACAACTGAAAAAACAAGCTGAAAAAGCTGAAACAGAAGAACAGCAACAGGCTGATGGTGGATCTAATGCCGATGAAACTGTAACTTCTTCGTAAATACAAATTTAAATGCAAACTGTAATATTTAACTTATATAATGACCGATAAATTGGAGGTTCCATGAATACCTTGCACTCACGAAATTTC
>QMOL01000044.1 GCA_003648225.1 Chlamydiota bacterium | reverse complement strand
GATGTTCTCCCACTTTAACCACTTTAGCGGGTTGAGTTTTAACACCGTCAATGGTCATTCCGCGGCGAAGTTTATCGAGTGCGCCTTCGGAGATTCTTTTTTCGAGGCTAACGACGTATTCTTTTTCGTGATTAAATTTAGGGTGTGACAATCTGTAAGCGAGAATACCGTCATTAGTCAGAATCAACAGTCCACTACTGTCTTTATCCAATCTTCCGATGGGATAAACTCTTTCTCTAAGGTTGACGAGTTCAACAATAGTTTTAGAATCGGGTTGATAACAAGATGTAACAATTCCAACAGGTTTATTAATTGCAATATAAATGAGGTTATTTCTTTGTTTAATGACCGTATTGTTAACGGCGATCTTGTCAATATCCGGGTCGATTTTTGTGCCGAGAACAGTTTGTGGTTTTCCGTTCACGAATATTTTGCCTTCAACTATCAGTTTTTCGGCTTGTCTTCTTGAACAGATTCCCTGTTCAGAAAGGTATTTTTGTAATCTAAGTTGCATTGTCGTGTCTGTTTTTATTATTTGTTGAAGATCTGCCGCAGGAGGATTATTTGTCGAAGATCCGCCAAAGGAGGATTATTCAATATTTTCGCTTAGGAAACTGATTGCGCGTTCGACATCGATGCCATCGGATTCCATCATTTCATAAATTTCGGTATGGCCATAAGGGCCAATAAGTAATTCAGCTGATTCTCCAATTTTCTCACGAATATTTTCGAGCCATTTTAAAGGCACTTGTTTATCATTTTCCGAACCGATTAAGAGTACGGGAGTATTTTTCAGGTTATGTATATTTATATATATATCCGTTTTGTCAATTTTTGCTCCTGTTCTCCATTCAAATAATTTAAGAGCCATCAGGACAATCGGGAAGTAAGGCATATAATAATAATTCCACGCGTAATATTTTACTACATTTCTGATATTCTCGAAAGGGCTTCTTGCAACGACCGCGAAAACATCGTTTCTTTTTGCGGCGGCAAGAATTGACACGGTAGCGCCGAGTGAGAACCCCCAGTAGCACAAAGGTAATTTTTTAGCGATATTTTTTTTCACGTAATCTGTAATTAAGCACAGGTCTTTTGTTTCATAATATCCGAGAGTACAAAAGTCACCTGTACTTTTTCCGTGGTGTCGAAGGTCATACATTACAATAGAGAATCCGGATTTAACAAACGGAATTACACAGTGTAATAATCCGCTTTTACCATCTGCAACGCCATGACTGACAATCATCACCGCTTTGGCTTCCTGTGCCGGAATAAACCAGCAGCTTATTTTAGCGTTATTTGTACTTTCGACAAAGAAACTATTAAAATCGAGTTGGAAATCTACAGGAGTTTGCAATTGTTCGGTAAAAGTTTGATATCGAGTAATAACCAGACTGCAAATATAAGCAGCAATGATTAAAGCTGAACCGGAAGCAATAAGAACAAGAATTAAATTTAACATTATTTTTTTGATTTGATACTTTTAATAAATTTAATAAAGTTCAGGAGTTCTTTTTTTAAGTTTTCAGCGGTAGTATATTTACAATCACAAATATAAAGTGAGTCTCCTCGTTCGGATAATTTATTAAGAATATTATTCATTGCGATTGTTTCTTCTTCGCCTGTAATTTTAACAAGTAAAAGACTTTCATCAATCAAATCAATATCATTTTCGGCTTGTTTTTCATTAATCTTATTAAACGAGAGCGAATTAAGAACAACGCCGAAATTATGTTCATCAACATCGACAAATAATTGCAATAATTTCGGGAAATCATCTGTGACTGTATTTACAGCAGCTTCAACTGCGAAACAAATATCAAAATCTTCGGCGAGTTTTGATGTCTTTTTAATTATTTCAATATTTTTTTTATATTGATTAATAATATTTTCCTTTTCATCAAGAAGCGAAGTTGAAAATGTCACAAGAGGACAGGCAAGCGCGTGAGCAACACTTACAGTTTTATTAAGTCTTTTAATTTCGTTTTTAGTTTTGTTTGAATTTAAGGAATCAACACTTAAAGAATGAATTTCAATTTTGTTTTTGATAGCATATCTTACAATTTTAGCGCTATTAAGGAACGAGAAATTATCAACAGAGAAAAAATCAGTATTTGTAGCGTCAATATTTATGCCGTCAAAACCCAATTCAGCAGCAATATCAATTGCCTGATTAAGATTTTCCGCGCCTGCGGATGCGAGTAAATTAGTTGAACAGCTTATTTTCATTTTTTATAATCTCACTTATTGTCGAAGTGAGCTACTGAATATTGATTAACGATTTTAGATTTATGATTTTTTATTTTATTAATTTTATTTAATTATTGTCTGTGAGCGTTTAGGGCCCACAGAAACCAACTTAATGTTGCATCCGGTCGTTTCTTCAATTCCAGCCAAATATTTTTTTGCAAGTGTCGGCAATTCATCATAAATTTCAGCAGAAGTGATATTTGAGTTCCAACCTTCAAATTCTATAAATTCAGCTGCCCGGCAGTATTTCAAAATTCTTGCGTCGGTAGGAAAAGCGGTAAACTTGTCGCCGCTTTTTATGGTTTTGCCGTTATACCATGTTTCCGGACCGGTGTATTCATACGCTGTACATATTTTAATTTTCGGCATAACATCAAGGACATCAAGTTTTGTGATAATAACATCCGGTCCGTTTATTTTTGCAGCGAGTGAGCAGGCCACCGCGTCAAACCAGCCAGTGCGGCGAGGCCGTCCCGTTGTTGTGCCGAATTCACCAGCGATATGCCTGATAACTTTTCCTACTGTATAATCATCTTGGGCAGTTTTTGCAAGTTGAGCTGATTGATCGAAGCTCATTTTATTATTTCCGTTTTCGCTTGATATTTCTTCTTCGGAACCAAGTTCAGTGGGAAAGGGTCCGGCACCTACACGAGTGGTATAAGCTGACAAGATATTATAAATTCTATCAATTGATTGCGGCGGTATACCAAGCCCTGTAGCGAAGCCGCCCGCGCTACAGTTTGAAGAAGTAACGAAAGGGTATGTGCCGTGGTCGATATCGAGTAATAATCCCTGCGCGCCTTCGAGGAGGATTTTTTTATTTTTTTTAATTGCAGAATTGATTAATTTTTTTGTATCCGTAACATAATTTTTCAGTTTTGCCGTCCAATCAGAATATGAATCAGCAATGGTCTGCACATTAAATTTACCGTCTTTCAGCCATAAGCCGTCGAGCTGGTCCGTCATATTCATCCATTCCGCAAAAGTTTCTACCGGTAATTTCCACGCTCCAAAAAGCAGAGCTTCTTTTTCTTTAGCAATAACTCGTATTTTTTCCGTAAGAACTTTTTTATCATAAAGATCGTTCATTCTTATGCCGCATCTGTTCGCTTTATCGGCATAAGCCGGTCCAATTCCACGCGCGGTAGTTCCGATTTTATTTTTAGCGAGGCGCCATTCTCTTGCACGGTCAATAATTCTATGCCAAGGCATAATGATATGCGCGTCACCGCTGATTTTCAGATTATCGGTACTAATTCCCTGCGCGGTGAGATTTTTAATTTCGTTTTCCACGAGAACGCGCGGGTCGAGAACTACGCCGTTACCAATCACATTTAATTTATCGGGATAAATAATTCCTGAAGGGACCTGATGAAGCTTCAGTTTCATATCACCGACAATAACTGTATGTCCGGCATTACATCCACCTTGCGCGCGAGCGATGATATGGGCTTCATCAGCAAAGACGTCGGTGAATTTCCCTTTACCTTCGTCGCCCCAAGCTGCGCCGCAGATTCCTATTATTTTGTCATCATTAAAGTACATGTTACTATTTATTAATTGTTATTTATTAATTATCAAGGTTTAAAAATTTTCAGATCCAATTCTTTAATAAAGTGAAAATGTTTTTTATTGCTTGTACATAAAGTCAAAGCATTTTCTACAGCAGTTGCCGCAATAACAGCATCGGTTGCTCTTAAACCATAAGTTAAAGAATACTCTTCAACATAAACAGCTGAACGATGGCCGATATTTTCTGTAAACGGTAAAACTTGAAAGCAATAACTTTTAAGAAAATCGTTTGTAAATTTATGTTGTTTTTTATTCTTCGCGTTTTGAAGCAGTTCCATATATGAGAAGATTGATAAATATCGTTCATCTGCGGTTTCAACCAGTTTTGCCGCACGATAATTACCGCGTTGCATCCATATAAAAATGTCAGTATCAAATATCATTATATCTTCCTTTGCGAAGTTTATTCATCGCTTCATCTACCGGTTCATTTTCTTTATTCATATTAAAGAAAGGATGGTCGGCAATTTTTATATTTGCTTTTTTCACATTTGCGGATAATATTCCTTTTAGAGTCCCGCGATATAAAATTTTAACATCTTCATTTCGATTCAATGCTTTCATAACATCATTCATTTTATATCTCAAATCAACAATTGTAGCTTCCATTATTCAACTCCTTTATGTATTGTTAAACTATACATATTATATGTTATTTATAAGCATTTGTCAATTGATTAATTGTTAAATAACAGCAATGCGAACCCTAAACCGCCATATCACAGCATTTCTTCTCCTTTTTCAGTCATTGCGATTGCTTCTTCCATAGTCGGTGCTTCGGCATAAAAGCGAACAACCGGCTCGGTGCCGGAGAATCGCATCAGCAGCCAGGAATCATCATCGCACTCGAATTTAACGCCGTCAATTGTTTTAACATTAACAATTTTTTTGCCGAGAATTTCAGAAGGCGGGTTCGATGTTACTTTGCTGATAAACGCGTCCTTTTTTGCGGGGTCAATGTGTTTATCAATTCTGTGATAACGCATTTTCCCAAATTCTTTATCAATAAAATCCATTGCTTCACCGGCGTTATTAAAGCCCAGTCCGGTTAAAGCTTCAAGAAACATAAGCGAACCGAGAATTCCGTCACGCTCGGGAATATGGTTTTGGATACCGAGTCCTCCGCTTTCTTCTGTTCCGACAAGAGCTTCACCGGAAAGCAGATAAGGGACGATGTATTTAAATCCAACCGGTTCTTCAACAAGTTTCAAATTAAATTTTTTTGCGAAACGGTTTAAAATAACCGAGCAGGAAACCGTTTTTATTATGCTGCCTGTCCATCCGCGATTTTTAATCAGATGCATAGCAATTAAAGTCGCGATTTTCGGCGTTATAATGTAATCGGCGCGATTGTCCGCGGCAGCGAGTCGGTCGGCGTCGCCGTCAGTAACGAAAGCGACATCCGCGTTATATTTTTTCGCTGTGTTGAAAGTTGCCTGCATATTTTTTGGAACGGGTTCCGGAGAAATACCGTTAAAGCCGGGATTGCGTTCGGAACGAATTGTTGTAACATTATGATTTGTTCCTTCAAGAATTTGCTCAATGTATTTTTTGCCGACACCATACATTGAATCAACAATAATATTGTAAGATTTTTTATTTATAACATCGTAGTTAATAAAATCCTTAACCCAATCAAGGTAAGGCTCTTCAAAAGGAAAATCAAGAATAAGATTTTCAGCCTCCGGTGAATCTATTTTTAATTTCTTGACTGGAGATTCCCCTATTCTTTTTTCAAAAAGCGCTGTTGTTGTCGGGTCGGCTGATGCTCCTTCCGGAGTTTTAAATTTCACACCGTTGTATTCCGGAGGATTATGGCTTGCGGTAATCATAATTCCGCCGTCAAGATTGTTGTGTTTTGCAGCGAAAGAAACTGCCTGTGTCGGCAGCGGAATATTTGAAAGGCGAATTGGAATATTATTTCCGAGCATAATTTCCACGGCAATTTTCGCGAATTCATCTCCCTGGAACCTGTTATCATAAGCAATTGCAATGCCCTTAGGAGAAGGATTTTTTTCTTTGATGACATCAGCAATTGCCTGGCAAACAATTCCTACATTCTCAAAAGTGAATGTATCGGCGATAACGCCTCGCCATCCATCGGTACCGAATTTAATGATTTCTTTAGGGTTTTTCATAGTTGGAATGGGAGTTATGAGAGTTATGTGATTGGGTTTATTTATTTTAAATTATGCAGTCCGGCGATTCTGTCTGCAATATCTTCTTTACCGAAAAGATAAGTTCCGGCCACGAAAATATTTGCGCCGTTTTTGCAGCACAATTCGGCATTTTCCTGATTAATTCCGCCATCGATTTCGATATCGAGCTCCGGATTTATTTTATTTGCCTCATCGCGAATAGCTTTAACTTTCGGCATCATGTCAGCCATAAATGACTGTCCGCCAAATCCGGGTTCAACGGTCATTACAAGAATCATCTTACAAATGTCAATAAACGGGAAAACCGCTTCAGCCGGAGTATTGGGTTTAACAACCACCCCGCATTCCGCGTCCATAGAACGAATTTTTTCAAGAACCGCACGGGTCTTTTCAATATCACCCGCAATAGTTGGCGATTCAACATGAATAGTAACTATATCAGCGCCTGCATCAACAAACTTCGGCGCGTAAATGTCCGGCGCGTCAATCATAAGATGAACGTCAAGCGGAAGGTCGGTCGCTTTTTTAAGCGAAGCGACTACGGGCACACCGATAGTGATATTCGGGACAAAGTGTCCGTCCATGACATCGACATGAACGAGGTCAGCGCCTGCGGATTTAGCTGTTGCGATTTCTTCTGCGAGGCGCGAGAAATCAGCAGCAAGGATTGAAGGAGAAACGAGATTGGTCATTGGATTGTTGGATTAATGGATTATATATTCACTTTACGATTGAACATTTCTTGTTGATTATTGATTATTTAATCTGGATTAATGGATTATTGATTTATTAATTTCTTTAAGTTTTTCTACCGGGTTATCGGCTTGCAGAATCGGCCGGCCTATTACAAGATAATCAGCACCGTCAGCAACCGCCTGTTCAGGAGTACAAACTCGTTTCTGGTCGTCAACAGACGAGCCGGCGGGTCGAATTCCCGGAGTAACGATTAAGAAATCATCCCCGCAAGCGTTTCTGATAGATTTAATTTCTTTCGGCGAAGCGACAACTCCATCAAGACCTGCTTCTTTTGCCAGTAAAGCGAGAGAAACGACCTGTTCTTCTACGGACTTTATAACACCGAGTTCATTTTTCATAGCTTCTTCACTAATGCTTGTAAGCACAGTAACACCGAGAAGTTTTGGTCCTTTAACACCATAATTTTTTTCAGCTTCTTCAATACCGCGTCGTGCCGCTTTCATCATTTTCATTCCGCCGGTAGTGTGTATAGTCAACAGTTCCGCGCCGAGAAGTGAAACATTTGCCACTGCTTTTTGGACTGTATTAGGGATATCGTGAAGTTTTAGGTCGAGCATTATTTTTGCTCCTCGTGCGACAGCATTTTGAACTATTTCCGGGCCGAAGCGAATAAACATTTCGAGACCTATTTTAAGAGCTGCGGCATCTTCACCGAGTTCATCAAAGAGTTGAGCTGCCTTATTTTTATTACTAACGTCGAGGGCTACAACAACTTTATTTTCATTTTGTTTCATTTATAATTTTATTTGTAAGTTAATTTTTTATTGATTTTAGATATTTCGTTTAACATAAAGGTTCTGTTATTTTTAAAATTCACATTCCAATCTTTATTTTGATTTTCATAGTCATAAACCCAGAGAGCGGCAAGCGGTATTTCATATTTTTCTATTGCGGTAATAAACTCTGAATAAGTAGTATTGATTTCATTGCTTAAGCTAACAGGAACGCCGAATTCGCCGATAAAAAGTGGTTTTCCCATTTTTTTCGCGATTTTTTGCGTTTTTTCCAGCAATTCAGAAATATTTTTTGCGCGCGCGGCATATTTTTTATCTTTAACCGGATAAACATGAATCGAAATTACATCAAACGGATTCGGATTATCCCGCAATAGTATTTTTTCGTATTGCTCAAGTGTGTCTTCCATCCAGCTGCGCTCTAAAGTATTGTGATAAGCATACCACGGCGGAACAGCATTTCCGGTAATAACAATTCTTGTTTTATCGTATTTGCG
Organism: Chlamydiota bacterium; assembly: GCA_003648225.1. GTDB lineage: Bacteria > Auribacterota > UBA3054 > UBA3054 > B51-G9 > B51-G9. Next base: position 5,333 of record QMOL01000044.1, on the reverse strand, counting down.
AACTGTTTTCGCGAATTCATTCATCACAACAAGCATTTGCCGCGACGTGAGTTCATCACGCGTGGTTCTGTTTGTCGCGGTACCGAGATTAGGCCAAACCCACGGGCGGTGTTTTGAAGCATTCGGCAGATCAATTCCGAGATTATATTCATTTCCGAGTTCCCATCCCCAAACGGCGGGAGAATTTTTATAACGATTGACAATTTCTTTAGTGTACTGTTTAATAAAAGCGATGGATTTGCTTTCTGGATTTCCGAGCTGATCCATCGGTTCATTCATCATGTCCGGCACGGTAGCGAAGTACCAAAACATAGAAGGGATCAATCCTACATTATTTTTTTCTGCTGTTTTAACAAAGTCATCCAGCAAATTAAAATAAGCTTTTTTATTAGAAAAGTATAATTTAAATTCTACCGGCCAAAACCCGCCGCACATAAACCGGACAAAAGGAATTCCCGCATTGTTTAACTGTTCAAACCCCTGAACATAAGAAGTATCGTTAGAGTTTTTCAATACGCGATAAAAGGCGTCAAAATAGTTAACACCGATTCCGCGATACGGTTTCTCATTACGCATGAGAACGCCGTTTTTGACATAAATCCCCGGCTTACTCTTCTGTATTTTCGGTGGATTAATTTTAGGCGGACAACACGTAATTTTATCACATGCCGTGAAAGTAATACAAAGAAATGATATCAAAGTTGCTGTTATAATTTTTGTTTTCATTGTTCTGTAGTTGGTTGGTTAATTTGCTCTCTCAAAATTTTCTTTTGAACTTTACCGGTCGCATTGCGCGGTAAATCATCAATAACAATAATTTTTTTCGGTATTTTATAATTCGCGATTTTATTATTCAGAAATTCTTTAATGTCAGCAAAAGATAAATTCTCACCGTTCCGCGTTATAATAAAAGCCACGGGAATCTCCCCTCTTATTCCGCAATTTTTGCCGACCACGGCGACATCTTCAATTTGGGGATGCATACGCAGATACTCTTCTATTTCGGTTGGATAGACATTTAATCCACCAACGAGGAGCATATCTTTTTTTCTTCCTACGATAGTAAAATAGCCATCATCATCTTTAAAGCCGAGGTCGCCTGTAAAGACCCATCCGTTTTTAAGCGTTTTCGCCGTTTCATCAGGTTGGTTAAGATAACCGGAAAAGTTTGACGGGCTTTTAACGATTATCTCCCCCACTTCATTATTTGGCTTTTCAATTTCATTCATGTCAACAATTTTCATTTCAACATCACAAAGCGGCAATCCGATAGTTCCAACTTTTATTTTTCCGCTAAGCGGATTGATTGAAGTTGCGGGACCACATTCGGTAGGTCCGTCCCCTTCGCAAATTTTAATATTGAATTTTTTATAAAAAGCATTAAAAACTGTGTCGGGCAGAGGTGCTCCGCCGGAAATGCATTGTCTCAAATTATCTAAACAAGGGGGATTTTCAACCTTTGCCATCATGGCATACATTGCCGGTACGCCGAGAAAAACGGTTGCTTTATGTTTTCTCATTTGCTTTAAAACATCCAAAGGCTGAAACTGCTCTATCAAGAGTAAACGCCCACCGGTAAAAATTGTCTGCATAAGACATGCGGAAGCGGAAAAGGCGTGAAAAAGCGGTAGCACGCCGACAAAGCATTCGATTTTTTCCTGTGATTCAAGACCGTCAACACACATTCTCGCGTTGTGCATTATCGCTTTATGCGAAAGCAGCGCTCCTTTCGGCTTTCCGGTAGTACCCGAAGTAAAGATACAAGCGGCGGTATTGGAAGCATCTGTTTTGAGCCCTATTTTTTTCACAGGAAGTTTCAATTTAGTGATTTCAAGTGAAATTACATCTTCAATAAGCAGAGGAATTTTATCACCGGAAATTTTTATATTTAAACTTTTCGGATGAATAATAATATCCGCTTGCGTTTCCTGTAAAATGTGTTTTAGTTCTTCTTTACCAAGACGGGGATTGATGGGCACTACTTTAGCTCCCGCGCGAAGGATAGCGAAGTAAGCGACAACAAATTCCGGAGTATTTCCACAGATTAGCGCGATAAATTTATTTGACACATTAGTAATATTTTTCAATGTATCGGCTGCATTGCTAATTTTCGAATTAATATTGCTGTAAGTAAACTTCCTGTCGTTAAAAATCAAAAAGATATCGTCAGCAAATTTATCCGCCTTCAGGTTTATTAATTTATCAAGTGTATCTGTCGGTAGCAAATTTTTCATATTTAAGTGTTTAATAATAATATAAATGATAGCGATTTCGGCTTTTTTTTTCAATAGCTTGGTGCTTTGGTACTTGGATTGTTGGATTAATTAAACACTCCTAATGAAATAACAATGTACTCATTGGTCATATTTAATTTGTTAATCATTGTTTGGTAATTTCTCTATTCCTCACTTCGAGTCGAAATGAGTTACTTGAAAGTTGAAAATTTCTGCTTTAAAAGTGCGCCCGTGGCGTATTGATTATTGAATATTTAATTGGATTGTTGGTTTTCGCTTGTCTATCAACACGTTTTCTCGTATAATATAAAAATGGATAAGTCATCAAAACATGCTGTGCGCGTACTTGAATATGATTCGCTGCTGAAGCTACTTAAATCATACGCAAAAACATCTGCCGCTAAGGAACAAATTTCAGATTTGCTGCCTACGGCGAATATTGTTTTAATTAAAAAACAAATTTCCGAGACTTCCGAGCTGAAAGATTTAATTTTATCAGGAAACCATCTTCCACTCGGCTCCGTGGAAAACATACTGCCTATAATCACCAATCACGCATTGTCAGGCGCATCGCTTGAGCCGGACCAACTGCTTTCAGTTGCATCGACTTTACAAACGGTAAATGATATTCGCACTTATTCTCACGGCAATCGTGATATTGCGCCGTTATTGTGGTTATCTGCAATTGATCTCGCCCCACAACCGGAGATTATTTCTGAGATTTACCGATGCATTGACAGCGATAAAACAGTAAAAGATGCAGCAACGAAAAAATTATTATTGCTCCGCCGGAGTAAAACAAAGCTCAGAACAACAATAAATCGAAAATTAAATTCTCTCATTAATTCTTCCGAACTGAAATCAGCACTCGAAAATAAAACAATAACATCAAGAAACGGCCGGCCTGTAATAGCGATGAAATCGAATTTTCGTAATGCGGTACGGGGCTCACTTCTTGACAAATCCAATTCCGGTTTTACATCATTCATCGAGCCACATGTTATTACTGAAACGGTGAATGAGCTTGAAAGTGTACGATATGAAGAGCGAAAAGAAGTTGCACGGATTCTTCGTGAGCTTTCTGTAAGTATTTTTGCCGTAAAAGAATCGCTAATCGAAAATATAAGAATTTTAACTTATATAGATATTACAAACGCGAAAGCTCAGTTCAGTTATGATTATCAGATGACCGCGCCTGAAATTAACGATTCGGGACGGTTAATTTTATTTGAAGCGCGTCATCCGCTTTTAATGCACTTTATACGTGATAATTTTTCCGAAAATATTTCACCGATGCCGATTGAGAAAGTAAAATCAAAAGTTGTTTCATTATCAATAAAATTTGATAACAAACTTAATCTAATAATAATAACCGGGCCAAATACAGGCGGGAAAACCGTTGCATTGAAAACACTGGGACTGCTGACACTAATGGCACAAAGCGGAATGCATATCCCCGCGTCTGCCGGTACAACAATGCCAATATTCAAAAAAATATTTGCTGATATCGGTGATGAGCAAAGTATTGAACAGAGTTTAAGCACCTTTTCTTCACACCTTAATAATATCGCCCGCGTGATTAATAATGCCGATTCGGACACACTTGTTCTGCTTGACGAGCTCGGTTCCGGAACCGATCCTGCCGAGGGAGCCGCGCTTGCCACATCGATTTTAAATTTTCTTCATTCATCGGGAACGAAAGTTATAGCAACAACTCACCTTGGCTCATTAAAAACTTTTGCCTACTCGACTTCCGGAGCGGAAAACGCGTCAATGGAATTTGATGAAAAGACTTTGAAACCAACTTACAAACTGCTTGTGGGTCAGCCCGGTTCGAGCAACGCGCTCGCGATAGCGCGCCGTCTCGGTTTAAAAGAGGAAATCATTAAGCATGCCGAAAAATTAATTTCCGGGAAAGAAAATGATAATTCAAAATTGATTAATAAAGTTCAGCAATTACGCGTTATCGCCGAGCGCGGTATAAAGGAATCACAAAAACTTTCGTCAAAACTAAAACGTGAAATCGAAGAAATAAAGAAAGAACGGAAGAAAATTACAGAAGTGGTTAACGCGGAAGTAGAATCGATTTTCAAAGACGTGAAATCAGTCGTGAACGAATTTTCAAAAGCCGCGGTTAACGCTCCGCCGCCATGGAACAAAAGAGCGGAAGAATTCAAAAAAAGAATTAACGAACTTGCTGACGGAACTCCGCTTGCCCGTCAGCGTGAAAGATTTATTAAAAATTTATCTTCAGGAAAAAGTGTTTTTGTTCAATCGCTGAATTGTTATGCCATAGTCAAAACAATAAATCACGGAAAAAAAACAGTGGTTGTTGAATCAGACGGAGTGAACTTTAAAATCTCATTCAATAAAATATTAGAACGGCCGTTCAGCCAACCGGTAAAGAAAAAAGTAAAAAAAGAAATTAAGCCGGAGAAGAAAAAGATAATTAAACACCACCCGGCGAAAGTTAAAAACTTTATTAAAAATTTAAAAGAAGGCGACGCGGTTTATTCTACCGCTCTAAGCAGCGTGGTTATTGTTGATACAATAAATCACGAGAAGAAGAAATTGGTAGTAAAATTCGGCGGGTTCCCTACCGAACTGCCTTTTTACAAGGTTTCACCTGTTGCCACCAAGAAAGACAAAGATTTGGCAGAATGATTTGCCCACGGGACACACGGAGCACACGGAAAGAAGACAATTTTGTAACAGTACGCGAAGGAGGATTTATTTGTGGTTAAAGTCTTTGACAAAATTATTTATAGACAAAATTATTAAAAATCGATTATAGTACATGCTTAATCCTTCTACAATAAATTTGGCTTTCGGGTCAAATTTCCTCCGAGCGACTAAAAGTAAACAAACCCCGTCGCGACCAGCAAAATGATTTAATTAAAAACTAAACAAATAATTAATGGGGAATAAATCCGGAAAATAAATTGTAATTCGCGAAGTGAATTTCAATTTCCTCCGAGCGACTAAAACTAAACGAAAACTGTCGCGACGCACTTTTACTTCCAGTCGTCCATTCTGGAAGGCCAGCCTGCCAACGGGATATGAAACATACCTATTTCTTTACCGTTCAGCCACGATATT
>QMOL01000043.1 GCA_003648225.1 Chlamydiota bacterium | reverse complement strand
TTGTCTTGCTGATTATGTAAAATCAGGAGGTGTACTTGTATCGGAAGCCTGTCCCGGTAAATTCAACTTTTCAGGTTTTAGAAATGCTAATATTCCGCCCGGAATTCTTAAAGAAATGTTTGGATGTGTGGAAAATGATGTTGCCGAAATGATTACTGATACAAAGACAGCGCCGGTTATTTCAGGCAAAAATAAACATTATCCTTGCGCGAATATGCAGTCGTTTCTTCAACCAACTACCGGAACACCAATTGGAAATTATTTAACAAGTGAAGTGGCGGTTGTTGATAATAATTTCGGTAAAGGCAAAACCAGACTTATTGGCACAAATCCTTCGATATGTTACCTTAATACTGAAGATATTCGCGCCGCGGACCTAATTTGCGCCTCGCTGCCTTATGCAGGTGTTAAACCGAAAACTAAAACTAACGCGAGCGCCGTCCATTGTCGATGGTTGAAAGGTAAAGAAAGTGATTTGTTTATTATGGTCAATCTTACTAATGTACCCGCGACGGCAGGGATTGAAACCGAGTGGGATAAAGAACTTTATTCTCACGCTGTTAACTGGTCAACAGGTGATTCAACGAAAGTCAAAAAACTTCCGAGGGAATTTACTGTTTCAAGCAATGAAATGCTCACACTTGAATTTATTAAAAAATGAAGAGGATTATATTAATACTTTCTATTTTCTACGATTTATCGGTTTTATTTTTTGTAATGCCGATTATTAGAATTATTATGATTAAAAGCCCGCTTTTTAACGGTGCGGAACCACAATGGACATCACGGCGTTACTGGATATCCGGAATATTTGCTGCGGCAACATATTTTCTACTTGCATTAACAAGTGATTTTTACACTACGAGAAAAAAAGTTAAATGTACAAAAATTCCGGCTGTGAATTTCGTGATTATCTCTTTTGTTTTCTTTCTCGGCTTGCTTGCATGCTGGCGTTATGGTGTGATTACTGACGGAATGCAGTTAATATCGAGAAGAGTTTTGCTTTTTTCTATGGTAATATCTTATTTTTTGACTACTTTAATTCATTATTTAATAGCCCTATATTTTAATAAGGAGAAATTATGATTGTTGTAACCGGCGGAGCAGGATTTATAGGTAGTTGTTTTGTCCAGAAATTAAATCAGATGGGAATTGATGATATTTTAATTGTTGATCACCTTCGTGAAAACGATAAATGGAAAAATCTTGTCGGTAAAAAATTCGAAGACTATATCGATAAAATCGATTTTCCGGATTTGCTCGCGGACGGCTGCTTTGATGATACTATTGATTCCGTCGTTCATATCGGCGCGTGTAGTTCTACTACTGAAACCGACACGAATTATTTAATGGAAAACAATTATCGCTATACAAAATTTCTTGCTCAAACTTGCCTTAAAAATAATATAAAATTCTACTACGCAAGTAGTGCTGCAACTTATGGCGACGGAGAACTCGGCTTTTCAGATGAAGATGTAAAAACTCCGGATTATCGTCCGTTAAATATGTACGGCTATTCAAAGCATCTTTTTGATCTGTGGGTTTTGAAGAATGAATTGCAGGATAAGCTCACAGGCTTTAAATTTTTTAACGTTTTCGGTCCTAATGAATACCATAAAGACAGTATGCGAAGCTTAGTTCATAAAGCTCTTCCTGACGCGCGTGACAACTGCATGATCCGGCTTTTCAAATCGTATAATCCTGAATATTCCGATGGTGGTCAGACTCGTGATTTTGTTTATGTTAAAGATGTATTGAATGTTATGGCGTATTTTTTTGAGCATCCTGATATCGGGGGGATTTATAATATAGGAACCGGAAAAGCACAATCGTGGAATGAGCTTGCAAATGCTATGTTTGCAGCATTAAATGTTAAAGGTGAAATTGAATATATTGATATGCCTGATCAATTAAAAGATAAATATCAGTATTTTACAAAAGCCGATTTAACAAAACTCCGTCGCGCGGGCTGTGATTATGAGTTTATGACTTTGAAAGACAGTATTGCGGATTATATTCAAAACCATCTGATGAAAAGCAATCCTTATTTATGATTAAAAAAGCTGAAAAAGTAAATAAATTTCTGAAAAAAACTTATCCGGAAGTTCATTGCGCTCTCAATTTTTCTGATCCGCTTGAACTGCTTGTTGCCACTATTCTTTCAGCCCAATGCACGGATGAACGGGTTAATAAGGTGACACCGTTGCTTTTCAAAAAATATAAAACGGCCGTTGATTACGCGAGTGCAGATGCGGAAGAATTTATGAAAGAAATTTATTCAACGGGATTTTATAAAAATAAATCAAAAAATATCATTGCTGCTGCACAAAAAATAACGGAAGAATTTAATGGAATCGTTCCCGATGAAATGGAAAAATTGTTGTCGCTTCCGGGTGTGGCAAGAAAAACAGCTAACATTATTCTCGGCACCGCTTACGGTAAAAATAAAGGTATTGCTGTCGATACTCATGTAAAAAGATTGAGCGGTAGAATCGGTTTGACTAAAGAAACAGATCCGGTCAAAATAGAAAAAGATTTAATGAAGATTATTCCTCAATCGGATTGGACAGACTTTAGTCATAGATTGATAACTCACGGGAGAAAAATTTGTAACGCCCGCAAGCCGGATTGCGCGAACTGCGGTATGAAAGTGTTTTGCGATTTTTATAATTCTAAAAGTATTTAAATTGATGAAACAAATTAAAATAATTATTTTAGTTATTTTTTGCCTGTTCGTAAATTCATTGTTTGCAGACGTGATTTACTTTTCTAATGGTGATATTGACGAAGGCCATGTGAAGAGCAATGGCGATAGATTTATTATCTCAACAAAGGATATGACAGGCAGTTACGGAATTCAAACTAACAAAGTTATGCTTGTTAAATACGGAGAATGGCTTGAGAATCTTGATGAGGCGACACAGAGAGTAGCAGAAAACACAAAAAAAACAAAAGCACTTTTCGGTGGAAATAAAGCACAAAAAGCAATCAACAAAATTACCGGTATATTGCCTGATAAAGTTCCTACATGTATATTTGGCAAGTCTATGTCGGCACAAGTAATAATTATCGGCAGCATTTTTATTTTCTTGTCATTCGTATCATTGATTTACAGCATTATTCTTCTTGTTGATGCTTTTAAATGCAGTTTGGCTTGGGGATTGTGCTCTTTATTTATTCCTTTTGTTATCTGGTTTTATCTTTTTACAAATTATACAGGAAGTAGAGGGAAAATGTTTTTTTGGTTGATTTCTCCGGTCGTTTGGGGAACACTTTCACTCTCAGTTCTTATGCTAACAAAATAATTACTTAACATATTTATAATGAATATAGAAAATAATAAAATTGGAAATGGGAAATTCGGTCAGTTCGGTGGACAATTTGTGCCCGAAACTTTGATGGTTGCACTTGAAGAGGTTGAAGAAGCTTTTAATTCCTATTTTCCAACTCCCGAATTTCAAAAAGAGCTGAATAATCTTTTCATTGATTATGTCGGGCGACCAACATCGCTTTATTTCGCTGAACAATTGACAAACCACATTGGAGGTCCGAAGATTTATCTCAAACGCGAAGATTTGGCTCATACCGGCGCTCATAAAATTAATAATACTGTTGGACAAATTCTGCTTGCAAAAAAAATGGGCAAAAAAAGAATTATAGCAGAAACAGGCGCGGGACAACATGGCGTGGCGACAGCAACTGTTGCTGCACTTGCCGGTCTTGAATGTGTTGTTTATATGGGCGAAGAAGATATGGTGCGGCAGGCAATTAATGTTTTTCGTATGCGTCTGCTCGGCGCGGAAGTACGACCGGTAACTTCCGGTTCTAAAACTTTGAAAGACGCGATGAGTGAGGCGTTGAGAGATTGGGTTACAAATGTTCGTAATACTCATTATATTCTTGGTACTGTTGGCGGACCACATCCTTATCCGATAATTGTTCGTGAGTTTCAGCGTGTGATTGGTCGGGAAGCAAAGAAACAAATTCTTGAAAAAGAAGGAAGATTACCTGATATTCTTGTTGCCTGTGTCGGCGGAGGGTCGAATTCAATAGGATTATTTTACGAGTTTATGGGAAATAAAGAAATTAGAAAAATTGGTGTTGAAGCAGGAGGTCTCGGTATTGAATCAGGAAAACATGCTGCGCGATTCGCAACAGGAAAAATCGGCGTGTTTCAGGGAGCCAAAAGTTATCTACTGCAGGATGATGCCGGACAGATTAACCTAACCCATTCTGTTTCTGCCGGGCTTGATTACGCGGGAGTTGGTCCCCAGCACTCATTTTTTTATGATAATAAAGACGTTGAATACACCTACGCTACTGATGATGAAACACTTCACGCGTTTAAATTGCTGAGCAGGCTTGAGGGGATAATTCCCGCGTTAGAAAGCGCTCATGCTGTTGCCGAAGTTATCAAAAACGGCGTTTCATGGGGAAAAGACAAAATTGTAATCATAAATATTTCCGGCAGAGGAGACAAAGATATTGATCAGGCACGAAAATACCTTCCTGAATTGAATGGATGAGATAAAAGTCAAATAAACATTTAATATTTAACAGTAAAATAAGTAATTAAAAAAGTAAATATAAATTTTTTTTACCGTCCCGTAGAATTTTTTTAATTGCTATGGAACACACGAAATTACACGGAAAATATTTTACTCATTGACTTTTAAAAACGAAATTTGTATAATAACTACGCTAAAAATATCGAAATTTATTTTTGGTCGCCGAGATAGCTCAGTTGGTAGAGCAGCGGACTGAAAATCCGCGTGTCGACAGTTCAATTCTGTCTCTCGGCACCATTTTATTCCCCGTGAACAAAGCGTTTGCGGGGATTTTTTAATTTATCATTCGCTAAAACTTATTACTCTTAGAGTTTACCGTGCCAAAGCGTATCAAGCGAGGTAAAGAATATCGCTAATTAAAACAGCAAAAACTTGCACATAGTTATTGACATTATTTAATGAATTAATTATAATTAGGCGCGATATAGTAAGACAAAACGTTTGAAGACAAGAAATTGCCATAATTTATAACCGATTAATTTTATAACATGAGTATAAACAATAAAAAATATGTGGTTCATTTTGGTGCGGGGAATATAGGCCGTTCACTTGTTGGTCAGATTTTCTCGAACGGAGGTTATGAAGTTGTTTTTGTTGACACGGTTCCGGAAATCATCGAAGCACTTAATTCAAAAGGTAAATATAAAGTCGTTATTAAAGACACATTGCCGCCCGGGAAATCTGATGAACGCTGGGTTGAAAACGTAAGCGGCATTTCCGCTTTTGATACTGAAGCGGTAATCGATGCTGTTGCCGGTGCGGAGTTAATCAGCACAGCGGTGGGGGCGAATATATTGCCGAGGATACTGCCTGTAATAGCGCAAGGAATATTAAAGCGTTCAACGCCTGTTTCATTATTATTTTGTGAGAATTTGCGTGGTGTATCTGAAATTGCACACGCGGAAATGAAGAAATTACTGCCTGAAGATTTTGATTTGGATTCACGAGTTGGATTTGTTACAACAAGCATAGGTAAAATGGTTCCAATAATGCCGAATGAGATTCGTGAAAAAGACCCGCTTGAAGTTTGGGGTGAGGCATATAATCAAATACTTGCCGACAAAGAAGGATTTGTAAATGAGCTTCCTGAAATAAAAGGGTTGGTTTTGAAAAGTAATTTTAAAGCTTATATGGATAGGAAATTATTTATTCATAACCTTGGTCATGCGACTTCAGCATATTACGGATTTCTGAAGGGAAAAGTTGCCATTTGGGAATGTATGTCAGATAACGAAACGAGAAAGGATACTAAACTCGTAATGCAGGAAGCCGGCGAAGCCCTTATTATGCAATACCCTTCAGAATTCAACGCGAAAAATATTGGAGATCATATCGAAGATTTGTTGAAACGATTTGCTAATCAATCTCTTGGCGATACAGTATTCAGAGTCGGTCGAGATTTAAAAAGAAAACTTTCTTATGACGATCGCTGCATCGGAGCGCTTCGTTTAATTAAAAAGCATGAAGGGAATCCGGATAATCTTTGTAAAGTTATAGCGGCCGCTTTTCGTTTTAAAGCGGAAGATGAGTCAGGCGAAATGTTTCCGTCGGACGAAAATTTTCAAAAGGAATTGGCGGAAAAAGGAATAAAATCAATGCTTTCAGAGATATGCGGCCTTGATGAAGATAGATATTCTAAAGAAATAGAATTAATAACCAATTATTACAACAACCAACAGAAAAGGTAATGAAAAAAGAAATTTATTATATCGGAAATGCTCATATTGATCACACTTGGTGGTGGAGATGGATTGAGGGTTATGATGAAGTACACGCGACATTTCGCGCGGCATTGGAAAGAATGAAAGAAGACCAAGAGTTTGTTTTTACCAGCGCGGTAGCTTTGCATTATCAATGGATAGAAGATCATGACCCGAAAATGTTCAAAGAAATTCAGGAAAAAGTTAAGACCGGACAATGGCAAATAGCAGGAGGATGGTGGGTTCAATGCGATAATAATATTCCCAACGGCGAATCTTTCGCCCGGCAGGGATTATATGGTCAACATTTTTTTAAAAGTCGTTTTGGAAAACTTGCGCGAACCGGTTATTGTGTTGATAGTTTTGGTCATAACGGTCAATTACCGCAAATCTTACTCCAGCAGGAAATGCGCGGATGGCTTGCGTGTCGTCCCAACAGAAATCTACTAAAACTTCCCGCGGAGACTTGTGTTTGGCAGGGAGTTGATGGAAGTAAAGTAGTATATTCCCGTCCTCCTACATGGTATTGCACTACATTACATGATACAGTATTGAACAAATATGAAGTGATGAAAGAGTATTTAAAAAAGTATCCCAGGGCTTTATTATTTTATGGAATCGGTGATCATGGTGGTGGACCGACAACTAAAGATATTAAAAGCATAAGAGGATTTATCAACAGTGACAAAAACATCAAGCATATTTGGGGGAATCTCGATGAATTTTATGACGCGGAGTGGGAAGAAGTAAATGAACTTCCTGTTCATAAGGGGGATTTGCAATATACTTTTCGCGGGTGTTATACGACTCAACATAAGATAAAAAAATTAAATCGTTTATGTGAAAATAAATTATACGCGGCTGAAAGTATATCTACAATGGTGCTAATAAGTAAAAAGAACTCCTACGCTAAAGAGAAAATAAATGAAGCCTGGAAAGAAGTTCTTGCAAATCAGTTTCACGATGTTCTCTGCGGAACATGTCCTAAAGATGCAACCGAAGACTCTCTAAATCGATATGGAGCAGTAATACATTCGGCAGATGGCATAGCACATTTTGCCGCGAGAAAATTAACAGCTGATTTTGATACGCGTGCGCCGAAAGGATATGAGCGAACAATCGCGGTAAGTTTTGTCAATCCGGTTCCGCGAGTTCGAAAAATACCTGTTGAGATACATCCTGTGCCGATGGACATACTTAGAGCGCGTCCGAAGATTGCCGATGCTGATGGTAATGAGGTAGAGTGTCAGAACATTTTATCAAAACATAATCCGTCTGAGGGGAGATTAGACAGGGTACTTTTTGTGCCGGAAATTCCCGCATGCGGCGCTAAATTATATCACGCGGTAAATAATGACGGATTAAAAACCTCATCCGGCAAATTAACGATAACGAAAAATGTTTTAAAGAATAGGCGGTGGAAAATAAGTGTTGATAAAAAGAGCGGAGGAATAAAATCGCTTTATGATATAAAAAACAAAATTGAACTTGTCAAACAAGGTGAGCGAATAAACAAACTTCTTGTTTTAAGAGATTTAAGAGACACTTGGGGAACTAATACGGATAAATTTGATGATGTTATCGGTGAGTTTAAATTAAAATCAATGAAAATTCTTGAACAAGGACCTTTACGCGCATCCTTTGAAATAAAAAGAGAGTATAAAAACTGCCAGACACGTGAAAGAATTTCATTATATCGGGATTTTGAATGGATAGACTTTTCAGTAGAAGTTATTTGGGCTGAATCTTTTCGAATGCTGAAAGCATCATTTCCATTTGAAATGAAAAATACACGCTCGTTTTACGAAATCCCGTTTGCAAGCATCGAACGGCCAACCGATGGAACAGAGCAGCCGATGCAGCGGTGGATGGAAGTAAGAGGCCGCAACAAAAAGAAAAAACCATACAGAATAGGACTTGTTGGTAAAACAACAGGTGCCGCGGATGTTAATGATAGTGAAGTGCGATTAACTTTGTTAAGGAGTCCGCTCTATGGATATATGAATGGTAATGGAATGGTTAAGGAAGTAGATTTACCTGTTAACGACCAGGGACTTCATAATTTTGAGTATCGGCTTTTTGGTGGTTCACGTGATTTAAAACTACCTGAAGCATCAGATGATTTCCATATTCCGCACGAAATTGTTTTTGAGGGAGCACACAAAGGAATAACAAAAAAAACGATTCAAATAGTTTCTTGTGAACCCGAAACGGTTCATGTTTCAACTTTGAAAAAAGCTGAAGAAGATGAAGGAATAATTGTTCGACTATATGAAACAAGAGGAAAGAAAAGTGAGGCAATCGTCAAAGGTCCGAAAGGCTGGAAATCGATAAAAACGACATTAAAGCCGTTTGAGATACAAACTTTCAGATGGATTAAAGGAAAGAAAGTTGTGAAATGTAATATGCTTGAAATTGTTAATGATAAATAGTTGCTGGTGGGAAAGTGGAAGGTTGAATACAGATTACCGACGACGAATAAATAATGGGAAATAATCTTAAAATAATTCTTCAGCCGGATCTTACTACCACATTTGATCAGTGGGGGTTTATGTTGCGCGTAGAGAACGGACACCTTGCCGATGTGGAAGGATTAGGAGGGATTACTCAACCCGAGGACTGTGTGCCTATATTGTACCCGGATGATCACAACGTCCGCTGGCGCGAATTTTTATGGATGCATTATACTGCCGTGTTGCTGACACTAACAGAATCGGTAAAAACTGAATTGGTTTTCCAGACCTGTGGAGGCGAGCGACGAATCCGGGTGGCAGAACTTACACATCAGTCCACACCTATACAGACTGGCGATGACGGGCGGCTGAACATCGCGCTTTATACTCCCTGCACTCAAGGGCAGACAAACATTACTCCGGAGAAAGTTGTTGCCGGTGGTCGCGAAAGTTTTACGATTCAATATGTAATTGGAGAAACGGGAATTGTTACCGGAGGGGGCATATACATTTTTACACCATATAGTTCGTGGTCTTCTCCCGATTTTGATGAGCATACTGTTAAACTAACCCGTGCTGACGGTTTGCCACACAATGTTGTAATTGAAACAAATCTGATTCCGCATTCACATTCTGTGTTTGGTTTTTTCTATATGATCCGCGTCCGGACAGGCAGCTTGCAGGCAGGTGATGTGATAAGCATTCATTATGGTGCGCGTGAAGGCATTTGTGTGCAGACTTATCCAAAAGATCGTGTATATTTCACCGTGCTTGTTGATACGTGTGCAAGCGGGATTTATTATCCGCTTCCATACGCGAATACACCACACGTTAAGGTTTGTCGTGGAACACCTAATCGCCTGCGCATCGCTGGCCCGATGGTTGTCCGCCCCGGCGATATGTTTACTGTACGTGGATTGGTTCTTGACAAGAACTATAACCCGGCGAATCAGGGAATTAACAATCCCATTCACCTAAAAATTAAGTTATTGAGGCCGATAAGCGATCAGAATGTGATTGAATTAAAGACATTTACAGATAATGATGGACGATTTACGTTCGAATACGTGCAAATTGACCAGGCGGGTTACTTTGCCCTGACTGTCCAATCATCCGGACTGATTTCAGCATCTCTGGTCGTAAAAAGTGGCGATAGCGAGAAGACAGGACTTTATTGGGGCTCGCTTCATGGCCATTCTGAAATGTCAGATGGGGAATTCGGGCCGGAGGAATATTACCGCTATGGCCGTGATGACGGGTTAGTTGATTTTTGTAGTTTAACTGATCATGATTGGGAACTATTTGAACATTATCGTAATCGTGTTAAAGGCGGGTTTTCTTATATCCAACAGTTGGCCGAAAAATATAATGTGCCGGGTCACTTTGTCACATTTAGCGCTTACGAGTGGATGGGCATTAATAAGGTTGGACATATCAACGTCTATTATAATAATAAACGTACTGACAACCCGATTTATGTTGGAGAAGTAGCGATACTTGAACGCACCGATGCCGACACACCGGAGAAACTGGTGAATATTTACAAGAATCGCGATGACGTGCTGCTAATCCCCCATACATCACACGGCACGACTTGGCCTGTTTATGATTCCGAATTAATGCGGCTTGTTGAAATTTATTCGTGTTGGGGCTGCTCCGAGAATCACCTTTCGGGGGCAAGCGGCGCACGTGTGGGATTGGAAAAAGGGTTTGAGATGGGTTTTATAGGTGGAGCTGACAGCCATCACGGCAGCCCCGGTCACACAGGGAAACCGTCCAAATATCATTGCCTGCCTGAGCGAGAAGGTTTTGCGGTGGTATATGCTGATGATTTTACGCGCAATGGTATTTTCAAAGCTATGCAGGCACGCCGGTGTTATGCAACGACAGGAGAACGAATTCTATTAGAATTCTCTATCGACAACTACGCGATGGGACAATCGGTCTCGGTTGAACCATCTCGAAAATTGACTGTGCGAGGTGTGTCCGGTGGTACTAAACCTATGACAAGAATTGAACTGATCCGTGACGGAAAATCTGTGGCGGAGGGGCGGGTTGATGCACTTATGGGATTTCTTGACGAGACAATTTTACCTTTACCGGGCAAACATTACTATTATTTGCGCGCCACCCAGCAAGACGGTGAACGTGCTTGGAGCAGTCCGATTTGGTTATCGGTCTGATTGAATTAAAAATATAAATTAAAAACATGAAAAATAATCCTGAAATTATTGTTGCCGGACATCTGTGTTTAGATATTATTCCCGGATTACAAAACCTTAATATTCAACAGCCGGAAGATTTCTTCGTTCCGGGGAAACTGGTGGATTCTTCTCCCGCAGTAGTAAGTACGGGCGGCTGTGTAAGCAACACCGGACTTGGATTAGTCAAGATGGGAATTAACGCGGCATTGATGGGCAAAGTAGGGGAAGATTCTTTCGGCAGGATAATCAAGATGATTTTCAGGGATGATTGGGGAGTAACCGATGGGTTGATCGTGGACAAAGAATCCGTGACAAGTCATACAACGGTAATTTCTCCAAAAGGATATGACAGAATGTTTCTACATTGCCCGGGAGCTAATGACACGTTCAGCATATCTGATATTGATTTTGAACTTGTGGCAAAGGCCAAACATTTTCATTTCGGTTATCCGCCGCTTATGCGGAAAATGTATCTTAACAACGGTGAAGAATTAGTGAATATTTTCCGTCGAGCCAAAGAAACTGGTTTAACGACTTCGCTCGACATGGCTTTACCTGATCCTGACTCTGAAAGTGGAAAGATTGATTGGAAAAAATATCTTCAAAATGTTCTTCCTTATGTTGACATATATCTTCCGAGTGCGGAAGAAATATTATTTATGCTTGACAAGGGAAAATTCTTTGAGTTTCAAAATACAAGTTCCGAGGATTCTATTTCATTGTTTTCAGGGGATGATCTTCATAACATAAGCTCTTCATTACTTGATATGGGAGCAAAAATTATTATGATTAAATGTGGTCATCGAGGCTCTTATATCCGTACAGCAGATAAGGAAACATTATCTATTATCAAAACCGGTTGCTTTAATGTTGATGAATGGGCAAATATAGAACTATGGCAACCCGCGTTTAAAATTAACGTGCGGCCGAACGCGACAGGAAGCGGTGATGCCACTATTGCGGGTTTTCTTACGGCTTACATTAAAGGTTGTTCCGCGGAAAAATCAATATGTTACGCTAACGCGACAGGAGCTTGCAGTGTTACCGCTCCGGGCGCGCTTGCGGGATTAATAAGTTGGGAAGAATTAACTGAGCGACTTGAATCCGGTTGGGAGTCGGCATTTTTAGAGGTTGAAGGAGACAAATGGGAAAAGGCAGTGAATACCTGGAAGAGAAAGTAAAGAAGTTGGGAACCTATTTTTCCTAATTTTATCCACCGCTGCCACAAGGTCAGCGGGATAAATTATTTTCAGGTCTGCCACAAGGTCAACGGGATAGTTTATTTTCAGACGGTCATCTTTTCTTCAAATATATAGCTAATATAAATCCTAAATTCAAAATAAAAGAAATACCCGGTTCCGGAACATCAACATAGATAGTATTTGTTATTGATTCTCCAAACCAGACAACATATTCCTGCAGCATTCCCCAGTGAGTAACGTAAACTCCGCTAACATCCGGAGCTGTAATTTGAACATCAAACTTAACGGGTCGGCCTCTAAAGATTCCGCCGTAAAAATCAACTTCATTTTCCTCATCATTAAAATAATATCTTCCCGGTCCAAAGGCGGTATCATCTTCCAATCGCTGTCCGAAGCAATAATTATTATTTGAAGTCCAGAGGTCGAAGCCTGAATTTCTAATATAAACGGAACAAAGCATCGATTGTCCGATAATCATATTAGTTGGAAAGTCATGCCATAAAATTACAGAATTTTTATTATTTATTTCAGAGTGTCTAAAATTTCTTGCTCCTAAATAAGTAGTTTTGATATACTCAAAAGGATTATTCACCCGAGACCAAGTATCTGTACTCGGATTTGAAGGCGCGATATATGTATTAGTGGGATTAGCCGCATAAATTCCTGAACCTTCATCATATTCATTCCAGCTTTCAATATAAACGCGGTTAACGGTTAACGGATCAGGCACTGAATTCCACACATTTGAATAATTAGCGCCGCCATCTCTTTTAAGACAATATCCCGGGTCTCTGATATTCTGATCCCAATATCCGCCTTTTAACTGTACGGATTTAATGTTGTTATAATCTGTAATACTGCTGTAGGCATGAATCTGAAATTGCTTAACTTTTTCGTCAGCAAATGAAAAAGTATCGGAAGAATCGGTTGTAACCTGATAAATTCCGTTAGAAAAAACAGGATGGTCAGCACCAAAATTTGCAATTAAAGGACCTTCCATATCGCTTCTGTGAAAGCTTGAAATATTGTTGAAATTCACGCTTAAATGCCAGGTATCCAAAACAACTCTGCCGTCAATTACAGCAAGATAATCATCAGCAAATTCATCAGGATTAGCAAAATAATACTGATTAAAAAAACGAATGTACTGATCAACAATCATTTCCCTGTTAGCTTCTATAGAAAGGTCATATACGGATGAGCCCCAGGTAATAATCGGGTCTAAAAACGGTGCGATTTTAGGAACGTCATATCCGTCTAATCTCATTTCATA
>QMOL01000042.1 GCA_003648225.1 Chlamydiota bacterium | reverse complement strand
CACTGCCATCGCGTGAGAGTTTGCCTGAAGGGTACAGCAGAAAGTTTTTCCCTTCATCAAGGCCGTCCGCCATTTTGTCGAGTGTTTTGTTTATTCTTCTGATTTTAAATTGACTGCGACCTGTTTCCATGTCCGGCATTGGCAGTGCGCCGATTAATTTAAAGAATTTGTTCAGAACGGGCATATTATAAAAATCTTCGAGGACTATTGGACTCGGCTGTAACTTTTTCCAAAGGACGATTGACATAATGACCGGATCGATTTCCGCGGGATGATTTGGTAAGACTAAAACTCCCTTATCATTTTTAATTTTATCAAAACCTTTAAGTTCGATTTTATAACGTAGCGACAGGATAAATCGAACGATACTGCTAATAATATTAAATAAGAATTTATTCATAGTTTTGTTTAACCAAAAATACCGCTAAAACTACAGGAATAAGTGTTATTATCGAAAGAGCAATGAACTGCGCGTTTGGCGGGATGATGTTATTTTTTAAAGCTATACCGACTCCGCTGCCGATAACAACAGTGCAGAGTGCGAGCATAGCGCTTTGCAGAGCGGCACCTGTTCCTTCTTTTTTTTCATTGCCTACAAATTCAAGGAAAGAAGAATCGATTAAATTTGTAGCGATTCCGAAGAAAAAACCCAAGACCACAGTTGTTAATGTTATTACAAGATATGAAAAAGATACAGTTGGGAAAAACGGAATTATAATCAACATAAAAAACGCTGCCGCTGCCGCGACTTTATATCTGAAATTATTAAAAACAGGTGAGACAAGTGTGCCGGCGATAACACCGAAAGCGGCCCATAAAGGGATAAAAGCCGCGACCTGCGGCGTGGCGAGTTTTTCTCTGACAACAAGAGCGGTGATTGCCATATTTGCGGCGCCTGCGATTCCCCAAAGCATTGGGCTGCTGATAAGCATGAGTGAATATTTTTTATATAAGTTCTGTGTTTCTGAAAGTAATTTTTTTTCTTCTTTAATAAATGAACTTGTTTGCTCATTTGAGAATTTACATTGTAGTCCGCAAAGTCCCGCTATACCAAGTCCTGCTAAAAAAAACATATAAGCATGCTGTGGGAAATGATTGTAAAACATTGTTCCACTCGGCAGTCCGGAAAGAATTCCAAACAAAAACACAACCGACATAATCGCGTTGGTTAACGCGGTGGATTTCCCGATTGTGAAACTTGCGAGAGGGACTGAAGCCATTTTTCCGGCGCTGTAAACACCGAGTGCGAGACCTATTGCAGCGAGATATAAAAAGGGGCTTCCGAGCCAATTAGTTAATCCTCCGAATAAGAGGAAAAACATACCGAACCACAAGCTGAAAGCCATCACGCGGCTTTTTTTGATTGAGGCGGCCAGAGGTGCTGAAATGGCATATACGATTACGGGACCGATAGTTATAATTGCTGAAATTGTTTGAATAAGCCAGTCGCGGCTTGAATCACCATGCTGAGCAACGAGATACTCGAGCATGTAAAATTGAAACGCGCCAAGGATGAACGCGCTTAGAAAAGCGGAAATGAGAAGAAAGATGTAAGAGATCATGTCGAGTATTCTGTTTTTTTAAACATCCAACATTGAATATCTAATGTCCAACGTTTAATGACGATTAACGAGTAACATCAACATTTTTAACGGTGCGGTTAAAATCATCAATAATTTGTTTTTCCGAGTCTATAATATTAGAAACAGGTATTATATTTTTGTTTTTACTCGAAGAAATATTCTTAAATTTTGCTCCTTTAATAGCTTTGATAATATATTTTTGAGCAGTTGGATTATTGAAATACCCCAGATGTCCTCCATGATTCAAAAATAGTAATCTGTCACCCATGACTTGTTCCAGCCATTCACGATCATAATTCGTAAGTAGAAAATCGTCGGTAGTATGAATAATTCTGATTTTCTGATTGGTCAAAAGGGTAATTTGAATAGCCGGTAAACTTGCATTGCCGCTAAGTTTTTTAATAGAAAAATTTCTCCCGAAGAGGTCGGAATAAGAAGCTCTTAAGAAAGTATTAACATAATTCTTATAACTTATTCGTTCGATTTCTTTTTCAAGTTCTTGTCGACTTGAAGATTTAAACGGTATATTCAGTATGCCGAAGAACTTTCTTGAATGGATTGCTTTTATTGTTTCTTCAAGTATATTTCTAAAAGTGTAACCGATGGCAAATTTTGCTTCGTCAGAAGTGATTGGCAGTGCGTTTGTGCCTATCGGGGTTGGGTTTTCAATAAGATAGACAGCTTTATTTTTTGTTTGTTCTATTTTCTCAAGCGGCCATTTTCTCCATATATTGTAAAAATGGTCAAGCTGGTTTAAACCGTATAAGAGATTAACCGGCGGGCTTAAAGCGACAAATCTGTCAAAATTGATTTTCTTTTCTTTTGAATCTATATCGGCAATAAACAATGTGTCAAGGGCGCCAAGAGAATATCCGAGAAGAATTTTTCGCGGGAAAATATTTGTGCCGTATTTGTTCTCAGCATCTTTAATAACTATGTCGAGAGCATTATACGCGTCAAGTGCATCTACAGGAGTATAACCCGGAGTGATTCTTGATGAAGCGCTCAGCAGAAAATCCCAGCTGAATGGATTGCTTATAATTAAGGCGGAACTTCCTTTATTAAAAAATATTTCTGCGAGAGCTGTGGGTGCGATCCCGGCATAATTACCTCCAAGTCCGGGAATAATAATTATAAGCGGAGCAGGTTTATCCTGGAGCCATAATTTATAAATCAATTTATTATCATCATCATTTTTAATTACTTTAACCGATCTTATTTTCCCGTCTTTAAAAAAGTTCCAGTCTTTAACTTTAAGAGAAACATATCTTAAAGTATCAATATAAGGTCCCTGAGACAAGTATCCGTCCAATTTGACTGTGGCAGCGCCAAACAAAATATTTGTGAACAGGAATAAAGAAAAAATTTTGAGTTTAAAGTTTATCATTTATAATATTAATTTAATTATTTTGCTATATCGGCAGTTCTTTTCATATACCAGAAATCTCTTTTTAAAGAATATGTGTCATAATAACTTTCTCTTAATTGTTCAATTACATCAATTTTTAGTGTGATGTTGTTAAACTTCATGAATACCGTTACACCATATACCGGAGTGATTATCAACGCGTTGCGTGGGTCCATTGCCATATCAAGTATCGATGCTAATCCGTCACGAACAGTATATGAACCGAGAAGCGGAATATAAACATAGCTTCCGGGTGCAACGCCCCACGTGGCAAGGGTTTGCCCGAAATCTTCGTCATATTTTTCCCATCCGAACCATGCTTTAGCCGGGTCATAAAAGCCGGCAAGTCCGATGGTGGAATTAACGAGGAATCTTGAGAAAGAGATTCCCGCGCCTTTCCATTTTGCCTGAAGGAGATTATTAAAACTTCTTTTTGGCATTTCAATATTATAATCCATTCTGCTAATTCCCTTGCGGAAATATTGCGGAACAATGAAATTATACCCTTTGCTAATCGGACTTATAAGATAAACGAACAAAAAGTCGTCAACTTTAAACATTGCTCTGTTGAAAGGCTCAATAGAATCAGACACACCGATTTTATCTGAAAGCAGAGGGGCGTTATAATCCGGCAGGTTATCAATGTAAATATTTTCTTTGTCAACGTAAGGAATTATTACTATTTGAGGAGTTTTCTTTTCGATTTTAATGTGATGATTTTTAGGCAGTTCTTCATTATTGGGAATAATATGTACTTTTCGGGATAAAGTATTATCAGATAATTTACCGGCGTAAAGAGGAACTGTAGCAATAAAGAGCAGCAAACATAAAGCGCACACGTTTTTTTCATAAGACGTGAATAAATTAGTTGTGTTTTTTATGCGTTTTCTTGAAATCATTATCACATTATACTTATATATATTTTTATTGTCAATAATCATCGCCGGTAGGGGTGCATGGAAATTCACAAGATTGATTATGTTTCTTCCTAATTCACAACAAATGATTTTTAAATAAAAATCTTTATTGTTGCATTCCATACAATGAGCATCCAACGGCAACGGCAGCCGTTTTTCGTTTTCAGCCAAACATTTAATCTAATAAATTCTGCCGGCTGACGCCTAATTGACCGATTACCGGTAAAACGACACTACAAATTTGATCAGCAGAGCAAATGTCCTTTTGACAATTATACTCCTTTGGTTTATAATATTAATGATAGTAAAAAAATGTCAAAATAACAAATATAATAATTTTATCTTAAATAATTTTGTGAAATAAATTGTTTTATTAAAATTCGTGTCAGGAAATTAATATGCAAATTAATATCTCTACTTCAAAAAATAATCAGCTGGTTAATATTACTCAAGATGTCCAGGAAACTGTAACAAAATCAGACGTTTCCAACGGGATTTGTTTTGTGCATATCGCACACACAACCGCAGGAATAACTATTAATGAAAACGCCGATCCGGATGTTGTCCGTGATATTTTACTTTCACTTGATGATATTGTTAAAAATTTATCCGGCTTCCGACATTATGAAGGTAATTCC
Organism: Chlamydiota bacterium; assembly: GCA_003648225.1. Taxonomy (GTDB): domain Bacteria; phylum Auribacterota; class UBA3054; order UBA3054; family B51-G9; genus B51-G9. The sequence continues at coordinate 8,979 of QMOL01000042.1, read as the reverse complement.
ACAGCGCACGTAAAATCATCGCTAATGGGAAATTCCGCTTCCATACCAATTCAAAACGGGAAATTGCAACTCGGAACCTGGCAGGGGATTTATTTTTGTGAATTCGATGGACCACGCAGCAGGAAAGCGTGGGTAACATGCGTGGAAGAATTAAATAATCAATAATTCAACAATCCATTAATCCAAATTAACATCCCCTACCCCAAAGGGCACCCCCTTGAAAGGGGGAATTAATCCAACAATCCATTAATCTTATGATTATCGCTATCGATGGAACAGTAGCTTCGGGCAAAAGCACCGTGGCAAAAAAACTCGCGGAAAAAATTGGCTATTTTTATATTAATACCGGATTGATGTATCGCGGAGTCGCAGCCTTCGCCCGAATTAACAATATTCCAACAAATGATTCGGATAAAATAGCCAATCTTGTCGTAAAGTTAAAACTCGACCTAAAAGATGTCAACGGTAAACAACACATTTTTGTTAATGATGAGGATTTAACGGAATTCGCCATTGTACCGGATATTGGCAGTTATGTTTCCAATGTTGCTGATAATCCGGAAGTGAGGAAATTACTTGTCAGTGAACAGCGGAGGCTTGGTCTTGAAGCGGGGGATGCTGTGCTTGAGGGGCGTGACATTGGTTCCGATGTGTTTCCGGATGCGGATATAAAATTTTATGTAACTGCGGATTCACGGGAAAGAGCGCATCGCCGTCTTGCCGATGACCAAAAGAAAAATCCGGATTTGACAATTGATGATGTGGAAAAAGCTATCCTCGACAGGGACAAACGTGATAAAGAACGACCGATAGGCGCTTTGAAAAAAATGTCTGATTCAATTGAAATTGATACAACAAATTTATCAATTGACGAAGTGGTTGATTTGTTGATTAGATTATGGAGTACAGAAATAAAATCGGCAAAATGTGTCAGTAATTTAAAAGCCGGTTTCTGAACTCTTCAATGGTTTTATTGCCAGAATTTCAATAATGAAATTTTAAAAATAGATTAATGTTTGCTTTGTTTCTTTGCTATTGGAAAATATATTAATAAATAGTATAATTAATAAGAGAGGAGATTATTATCATATTCTGTAGCCGACCTCGTTGAGGTCGGAATTAATTCCGCCTATGGCGATGGCGGATCTTCGACCGCAGCCAGCGGCAGCGGCTACAAACGAATACCGAACACTATGCTTTCTCTATCCGTAAAAATAGCAAATCTCACTTTGCCAAACCCTGTAACTGTTGCTTCAGGCACTTTCGGCAATGGGGAGGAAATGAGCGAGTTGATTGATATAAAAAAACTCGGGGGGATTTTTCTTAAAGGAACAACCCTTCATCCTCGCGCGGGAAATTTGCCGCAAAGGATTGTTGAAACGCCATCCGGAATTATTAATTCGATCGGTTTGCAGAATGGCGGGCTTGAAGACACTTTGAAGAATAAAGCGCCTTTTGTAAAACAAAACGGTATCCCGTGCATTATAAATATTTCCGGAAGCTCGGATGATGAATTCGCCGAGATGGCAAAACGAATTGATTCATGTGATAACGTTGACGCAATCGAAATGAATGTTTCATGCCCGAATGTAAAACACGGCGGAATAGCTTTTGGTACCGACCCGGTGATTCTCTCGGAAGCTGTAAAAAAAACGCGGGCAGCAACAACGAAACCGCTCATCGTAAAACTTTCACCGAACGTTACCGATATAACTGTTATGGCTCGTGCCGCGGAAGAAAGCGGAGCTGACGCGCTTTCAATGATTAACACGCTTATCGGGATGGTTATTGACACAAAAAAACGGGTTCCGGTTCTCGCGAATAAAATCGGCGGGCTTTCCGGACCGGCGATTCGTCCTGTTGCAATAAGAATGGTGTGGCAGGTTGCACAAGTTGTAAAAATTCCTATAATAGGTATTGGCGGAATTGAAAGTTTGGATGACGCGCTGCAATTTTTCATCGCAGGCGCTTCTGCGATACAAATAGGGACGGCGAATTTTTACGATCCGGAATTATGTGTAAGATTGGTTGAAGAGATAAAGAAATATTTGGAGGAGAATAATTTAAAATCAATAAACGAATTACGAGGAAATTTTTAATAATTATTTAGACACTAATTTCACTGATTCTCACGAATAAGAAATACGAAAGAAGGAAAAAATTAACAATGAAAAACACGGAAACGCACAGGAAAATTAAATAATTTTATACAAATTTAATTAATATTAAAAATCAGTATGAATTCGTGAAATTCGTGTCAAAAAAACTATTTATATGAGCATTTACGACAGAGATTATTATAAACAGCAAACGAACCCCGATTGGGGTCAGTCGCCTTACAGGAAATCATTTCAACCGTTTCAAGGGATACCTCCTGTTGTCAAATGGTTATTGATGATAAATATAGCTGTATATTTAATAACGCTTTTTTTGGGCAACATACCTTTCTTTTCGCATGTTGCCAGGAATTCAATGGGATATATTATTGGACAAAAGCCATCTGATTTTGATTTATGGTTTGGGCTTTATAATCCTAATTTTATAGGACATTTTGCTTTCTGGCAATTAATTACCTATCAATTTATTCATGGCGGTTTTTTACATATTCTTTTTAATATGTTTTCTCTTTATATGATAGGCAGATTTGTTGAAAAACAAATCGGCTCAGTGCCGTTCCTGAAACTGTATCTCTTAGGTGGAATTTTTGCCGGAATGATAAATGTTCTGACAAACATGTTTTCAGGTTTACCTACTGTAGGAGCCTCGGGAGCGATTTGCGCGATTGTTGCCGCGTTTGGTCTTATGAATCCCAATGCCCGAATTGGATTTTTAGTGCTTTTTTTCCCGATATTTATGAAAGCGAAAACTTTCGTTTACGTTTTTGCGATTTTTACAATCTTTATGGCGCTTGGCGGTAGAGGGAATATTGCTCATATGGCACATCTTGGAGGGCTTGTTTTTGGTTGGCTTTACGCGTATAATAAATTTGGGATTGGAAATTTAATTAACGGTAGCGGGTCGACAGTATCGTTTGCAAGCGGGAGTTTTTTTTCTAATCTTAAGTATAAAATGGGAGCAGGACCAAAAGTTTATAAAGGCGAAGAATTTGAAGACGCGAATTTCAAAGAAGTTAATTCGCATGGAAATTCATCCGGGAAATGGGATTCGCGAATTGATGATGTTCTTGATAAAATGTCACGACACGGAATTCATTCTTTAACTGATGAAGAATGGGAATTGCTCGATAAACATAAAAAGGGGAAACTATGAGTACAAATGTAAATAAACAAAATATGTCACAAAATAAAAGACGTATTATTGCTATGCTGCTCGTCCTTGTTTTTGCCGTTGCCGCTATTTTATATCTCGTAATTGCTTCCCGACCGGATTCACGTGAAATCAGTATCGGTGAACAGGTTTACACAAATATGCCGTCAACGGATTCTGATATTAATGTCGGGCAAATTATAGATGCTACCAAAAATAAAAATATTACACCTAAAGAAGGATATCGTTATCGCGTGGTTATCGATGGATTGTCAAAAAGCGGTTCCGCAGGTGTTACTCATATTGGCGGAATGGTTACTTTTGTTCCCGGAACACAAAAAGGTGACATCGCCGTTATTCAAATCACGTCTGTTAGAAGAACGGTTGCTAACGCGGAACTGATAAGCAAGAAAGGAAAAGTTAAGATTGTCATGGTTATTCCTAATGTCAAGGCATCTGAAAATGAAATAATTGATCTCACAAAAAATCCAAACGCTAAAATAGTAAAAGGTGGGATTTATCGCGGAATTGTCTCTGATGTAGGTAAAAAAGGTGACGGAATCGTTAAAATTGATGGGAAAGTTACTTTTATTCCCGGAGCTTATAAGGGCGAAACATGCGTATTTAAAATAATTGATACACGCGCGAGATTTAATCGCGGCGTTATTGTTAATATTGAAAAATAAAGGAAAATTATGTCGAAAATTCTCGAAGAAGGAAATCAATTGATGCTCGATTTTGATAAACTAATTAAAGTGGCAGGCTGCGGTGTGCCGGTAATGCCGGTTGGTGTTCAGGATGCTGACACAAAAGAGCTTCTTATTATCGCTTATGCAAATGATTTAGCACTTGAAAATACAATTAAAACCGGAAATGCGACTTTCTGGAGTACATCAAGAAATGAACTTTGGGAAAAAGGGGCAACATCAGGCGATGTACTCAAAATCGTTGAAATAAGAGTAAACTGTGAACAAAATTCATTGCTCTACATCGTTCGACCGGTGAACAAAGGCGCCTGCCACACAAAAAATGAAAAAGGCGAAACAAGAAAGAGCTGCTATTACAGAAAATTAGAAAACGGGAAGTTGGAAATGGTTTAACCGTTTATAAAGTGGTCATTAATTGACCTAATTGATCTAATTGACCTAATTGATCTAATTAACCTAATTGACCTAATTGACCTAATTGACCTAATTGACCTAATTGATCTAATTGACCTAATTGACCTAATTGACCTAATTGACCTAATTGACCTAATTGACCTAATTGACCTAAACAATGACCAAACTAAAAAAAAACCAATTTGTTCATTTCTTTTTATTGGATGATTGGAATTTCTTTAGATCAATTAGAAATTAGGTTAATTAGAAATTTAAATATTACAATGAAAATAGAATTCACACTCAATCATCAAAAAATGTCGATTGAAGCTCCACCGGAACTTCGCCTGTTAGACTTGCTGCGCGATTATTGCGGTTTGACAGGAACAAAAGAAGGGTGCGGGAAAGGTGAATGTGGAGCTTGTTCGGTTATTATGAACGGCAAACTTGTTAATTCGTGTCTTGTGCCTGTGTGTCAAATAGATGATTCGGAAATTATTACTATTGAAGGACTTGAAAAAGACGGTGAACTTGATAAACTTCAACAGGCGTTTATCGATGCCGGCGCAGTCCAGTGCGGATTTTGCACTCCGGGAATGATAATGGCAGCTAAAGCGTTGCTAATGCAAAATCCTCATCCAAGCGAAGAAGAAATAAAAAAAGGATTGTCAGGGAATTTGTGCCGATGTACCGGTTACGCGAAAATAATCGAAGCGGTTGCCGGCCTTGCGGGAAACAATAATCGGTTGTAGCCGCTGCCGTTGGCTGCGGATTCCGACAAAGCCGGAAGGTATTCGGTTAATTTAAATTATGGTAAAGAAGGTAAGAAATGTAGTTCCTTCAAAATTTTTTCTGGTAATTTGAGTACGTTGTTTCGACTCGAAACAACTGTTATGCAAAAATAAATCAACAAAAATTTTTGCATAGACTTTATTGATAAACAACCTGTTTGGAGTCCAAACAGGCTACTTTTACGGCAACATTAGTTTTTGGGTAGCACGATTAAATAAGAATAAAATAAAAGCCCAAAATGCAAAATTCATCACGAAGAGATGAATTTACTCCGAATGCTTAATAAAATCCCCCTTGACCCCCTTTATAAAAAGGGGGAATACAACCGTGACGCGATATTATGAATACAACTTTTTTCGAACAGCTAGCTTCAGCGGTTAAATCAGGTAAATCAGTTTGCCTGGCAACTGTTATAAAAGCTGAAGGCTCAACTCCGCGGGAAGCGGGAGCGAAAATGTTTGTTTTTGCGGATGGAAAAACAGTTGGAACTATCGGTGGAAGTTTACTTGAAAAAAAAGTGATAGACAAAGCAGTTGAAATGCTCAAAAATTCCGCCCCTCCCACAATCGAAAAATTCTCCCTCAAAGAAAAAAGTGATAATAAGTCAGGAATGATCTGCGGCGGGGAAATGCAGGTTTTTATCGAACCAATCAGTTCAGGTAGCCAACTATACATCTTCGGTGCGGGACATTGCGGATTCGCGCTTGCCAAAATTGCTTCCCAAACTGGTTTTGCGATTCACATTATTGATGATCGTCCAGAAATAGCTTCTACTGAAAGATTTCCTATGGCGGCGTCGATTACAATCGGTGATTACAACAAAATTTCAAAAGAAATCTTACTGCCCGAAAACGCTTTCGTAGCAATAATGACACAGAGGCATTCCGCCGACGCGGAAGTTTTAGAAAATCTTATCACAAAAAAATATTTTTATATCGGATTGATGGCGAGTAAAAGAAAGCGGGAACAAATTTTCACCAAACTTGCTGCAAACGGCATTGAAAAAAGTCTGATTGAAAAAGTTCATTCTCCAATCGGACTTGATATCGGCGCGGAAACACCGGAAGAAATCGCGATCAGCATTTTATCAGAGATGATAAAACTTCGTGCCGGAGCATAAAAAAGCAAATATGTCGATTGCCACTTGACATATTTTATGTAAATTTGTAAGGTTGCGCTTGACAAAACAGCATATTTTCGCTATAATATCGTTATGCTTATAAAACGAAAAATATTCTCCACACTGAAAAAGCAAATCGATTTGCCCGAAATAGTTGTGCTTACCGGAATGCGTCGCGTTGGAAAAACGACCATATATCAAATGGTTTACGATACCATACCGAGTGGCAACAAAGTATTTTTTGATCTTGAAAATCCTATTGAGCAGATGATTTTTGAGGAAAAAGACTATAATAATATTTGGGAAAATCTAAAAAGTTATGGTATAACTTCTACTGAACGAGCGTATATTTTTCTTGATGAGATTCAGGAGAAGCCGGAAATTATTAAAGCTATAAAATATCTTTACGATCATTACAACGTAAAGTTTTTTCTGACCGGTTCAAGCAGTTTTTACTTAAAAAATCTTTTTCCGGAAAGCCTTGCGGGCAGAAAAGTTATATTTGAGCTTTATCCGTTGGATTTTGAAGAATTTTGTTTTTTCAAAAAGGTAAAAATAAAATTCAAAAAAATTTTTTCTTCAAAATTAGCAAAAAAAAATCCCGTTCAATTCGAGAAATTAACAAAATTATATGATGAATATGTCACTTATGGTGGATTTCCACAAGTCGTTTTAACTGAAGATTATGAACACAAGGCGCGGCAAATCAGCGATATTTTTAAGTCCTATTTTCAAAAAGATATTATTCAACTCGCGGATTTTAGAAATATTAATGCTTTTAGAGATTTAATGCTGTTGCTGTTTCAACGTGTCGGCTCAAAATTAGATGTAACCAAATTGGCCTCTGCTATTGGTGTCTCGAGAGAAACTGTTTATTCATATCTTTCGTATTTGTGCGGAACATATTTCATAAATTTGATTTCGCCATATTCAACTAATGTTGATCGAGAGGTGAGTGGAGCTAGAAAAGTTTATATTTGTGATACAGGTATTGTTAATCAATTTGCTAAGGTGAGCGAAGGAGCATTGTTTGAAAATTCGGTATTTCTAAATCTTAGGAAATATGGTAAAATAAATTATTACCAAAAACGTTCCGGTGCTGAAATAGATTTTATTCTTGCTGACAAGAATATAACTTTGGAAGTGAAATGTAGCGGAACAGAAAGAGATTATAAAAAATTACAGAAGTTATCACAACAATTAAAATGCAAAGAACAATACATAATTAGTAGAAAATATTCAAAAATGGAGAATGTAATTCCTGCTGTCTATATTTAAAATGTCAAATCATAAATCACAAATTTTTTCACCGCATTTTGTCTATGAATGCCTGAGTTTGATGGAACAGTTTCCAAAAGCAAAAATTCTTGCAGGGGGAACTGATCTGCTTGTTCGTCTTAAAGATGAAATGAATCAGCATGACATCATTGATATAAGCCATTTAAAAGAGTTAAAAGGAATAAGCATCGCTGATGATAAAATAAAAATCAGTGCGCTGACAACGTTCTCAGAACTTATCGAAAATGAAATCATAGCGGAAAATGCAGACGTTCTCGTTCAGGCAGCGGAAATTATCGGCTCGTCGCAAATTAGAAATCGAGGGACCATCGGCGGGAATATCGCTAACGCGTCACCGGCAGGGGATTCGATTCCACCGCTGTTTGTTCTTGAAGCCGAGATAGAGACTTCCGGAAAAAATGGTACGCGAATAATTCCGATAAAAGATTTTTTCAAAGGTCCCGGGAGGACAATTTTAAAAAAATGCGAAATAATCTCTTCCGTGATTATTCCGAAAAATAAAGATTATCGTGGCGCGTTTGTTCGGCTGGGTCAACGGAAATCCCTTGCGATTTCTAAAGTATCGCTTGCCGCTCTTTTTAAGGTGGAAGACGAAAGAATTACGGAAACAAGAATCGCGCTCGGAGCGGTAGCGCCAACTGTTATTCGCGCATCGAAAACGGAAAAGTTTCTTATTGGAAAAAAATTGAATGATGAGACAATTTCTGAAGCGGAAAAAATAATTTGTGATGAAGTTTCGCCTATTTCCGATATAAGATCAATAGCGGAATATAGAAAAGAAATGTGCGGAGAACTGCTTGAACAGGCGATAACAAGACAATTATTTTAGCAGAACAATTAATTTAATTTACTAACAGAACTATTTTTAACAGAACAATTAATTTAATTTATTTAGCAGTACGATTAATATTATTTATTTGCAAGATAATTTAATGGCAAAATTATTAAATCAAAACTTAAATCTATTTATTAAAAAGAAATTTAACTTTGTGATAAAATGATTTATTAACAAAATAATTAAAACAAAAATTAAAAAAGTCGCGATAATTTATAACAAAGAAATTATGTATAAAATTTTTGCAGTAAAAACCTTGTACAGATCAAAAGTGGCTGGAAAGCCAAAAGTAGTTGATAAATATTATAATAATATTTATGATTTACTCGAAGAACGAGTTGTACTTGTTAAAGCAAGAACATTTAATGAAGCGATTAGAAAAGGAGAAAAAGAGGCGGTAAAATATGCATCTTTTGAAAATCATATCAATCCGTATGGTCAGAAAGTGGTTCAGGAGTATATTGGAGAAATAGATGTTTTTGAACCTTACGATGAAATAAAATCGAATAGTGAAATATATTCATATACACAATTAGTTAAAAGCAACTGGTCTAATGATAAAATAT
>QMOL01000041.1 GCA_003648225.1 Chlamydiota bacterium | reverse complement strand
TAAAATATCCGCCTGAAATTGCATTAAAAAATTATTTTGAGCGGCTCCTCCGTCAACTTTTAATGTCGAAATTGATATTCCGGAATCTTCCTGCATAGCTTCTAATAAATCGCGTGTCTGATAAGCAATGGATTCAAGTGTTGCTCTGACAATGTGAGAACGATTACTTCCCCGGGTTAATCCTACAATTGTTCCCCTCGCGTACATATCCCAATAAGGCGAGCCGAGTCCGGCAAAAGCAGGAACTATATATACACCATTAGTGCTTTCTACCCTTTGCGCGATAATTTCGGTTTCTTCAGCACTGTTAATTAAATTGAGTTCATCACGAAGCCACTGAATTGCAGCTCCTGCAACAAAAACACTCCCTTCAAGTGCGTAGTCAATTTTTCCGTCAATGGCTATAGCCATAGTTGTCAGCAATCCATTTTTTGATTCAACCGGTTTATCACCGGTATTCATCAACAGAAAACAACCGGTGCCATAAGTGCTTTTACAGTCACCTTTATTAAAGCAGGCGTGACCGAAAAGCGCTGCCTGCTGATCCCCGGCTATTCCGGAAATAGGAATTGGGTTCCTGTCTATTCCGGATAAAATGGTTTTGCCATATATTTCGCTACTGTTTTTAACTTCCGGCATCATCGATATAGGAATAGAAAGTTTATCCAACAGTTTCTTATCCCATTGCTTAGTTTTGATGTTAAAAAGCATAGTACGTGATGCATTGGTGTAGTCCGTTACATGCACTTTGCCCTCAGTGAGTTTCCATACAAGCCAGGTATCAACTGTACCAAAAAGCAACTCGCCATTTAGTGCCTTAGATTTTGCTCCGGGAACATTGTCAAGTATCCATTTAATTTTTGTCCCTGAAAAATATGCGTCAACTACTAATCCGGTATTTATTTTTATATAATTTTCCAGACCATCTGCTTTTAGTTGTTCACAAATATCAGCAGTACGGCGGCATTGCCAGACAATAGCATTATATACTGGAATGCCGGTACTTTTATCCCAAACAATTGTTGTTTCCCGTTGATTAGTTATTCCTATTGCGGCAATCTGAGATATTTTTATATCGCATTTCGCAATAGCTTCAGCCATAACAGAATTTTGCGACTCCCAGATTTCCTGCGGGTCATGTTCAACCCATCCCGGCTTGGGATAAATTTGCGTAAATTCCTGCTGCGCTGAATTTACAATATGACCATCGTGATTAACAATGACACAACGTGAGCTTGTTGTTCCCTGGTCAAGAGCGATAATAAAATCTTTTTTCATATTTATATTTCTCTTATTTCTACAATATAATAAAATAAATTTTAATCCTAAATAACTGAATCAATCATAATCCGATTACCTCAACAAGGTTAATCGAACACCGCCCGAAATTATCCGGGTGCTTCACAAACACCGAACACTTTTCCGGCGTTGCCGGAATCCGCAGCCGGCGGCAGCGGCTACAATCGAACACCGACTACCAACTACCAACTACCAATTTTCCCCACAGTTCTTGTCGCGACAATATCTGCTCCTGTATTCAAGATATTTTTAATGATAATATCTCCTGATTTCACCGGAGCATTAATTCTGACTTTAGAAATTTCTTTCACAATATTCAGAGTCAAAGATTTATCTATCGGACAACTGGTTTTAACAGGTAATAATTTAATAAATCCGTTCATCACGGCAGCTGTTGTAGTAACCATGCGCACGGGATGAAATATTTCTTCTTCGGCATATTTAACACCCATTTTGCATTCATTCCCCTCAAGTGAAATGATTTTTTCTTTATCGAATTCCACATCGAGATTACATCCCTGCGGGCAATTTATACATATCAGTTCTTTTTTCATTATTCTTTCTCAAATTTAATTTCTACAAATTCAGTGTCTTCCGGAACGACATCAATATTGATTCTCAACATAATACTCGGAAAAATATTTTTGTATTTTCGTTTGAATAATTCAACACTAGAATTTGTTTTTACTGTAAGTGTCATATTCTTTGCAGGATGCATCGGTCGAAGAGATAGCAACGCCGGCTTTCCTATCTCAACTTTTGACGGAAGAACATATCTAACCAGGTTCCTTTTTTGTAAAGGTATTTCTTTTGATTTCTCTAATTTATTATTAATATATTTTGCTACTGAAGCGCCACATATTTTAGCTTCTTCAGACACAAAATCAACCAAATCGTGAACCTGTAAAACATTCCCACACGAAAATATTCCCGGAACAATAGTCATAAGATTTTTATCAACATAAGCTCCCCGGGTTACCGGATCGAGTTTTACGCCAATTTTTATCGACAGTTCGTTTTCCGGAATCAGACCTACTGAAAGCAAAAGAGTATCGCATTTAAGGTTAAAACTCTTACTTTTAATCGCTTCAAAATTTTCATCCAACGGAGAAACTTCTACTTCTTCAATGCGGTCATTCCCGGAAATATTACTTATCGTATGCGACAGATAAAGGGGAATATCAAAATCGTTAAGACATTGAACAATATTTCTGTTCAAACCTCCCGGATAAGATTGAAGTTCTATTACCGCTTTTACATTCGCTCCTTCCCAAGTCATTCGCCGCGCCATTATTAAACCTATGTCGCCTGAACCAAGAATAACTACCTCTTTCCCTGGAAGGTAACCATAAATATTGACTAATTTTTGAGCTGTCCCGGCAGTCATAATCCCTGCCGGTCGACTACCCGGGATATTGATGTTCCCGCGATTACGTTCTCTACATCCCATAGCGAGGACAACTGCTTTGGTGTTAATATAGTTGATACCGCGTTCTTTAGAAAGAACGACTACGGTTTTGGTGTCATCCTGATTTTTTTCAATATCAATCACACAACTATCAAGCCATAAATCAATTTTGTTTTTATTAATTTGATCAATATATCTTTCAGCGTATTCGGGTCCCGTTAATTCTTCTTTAAAATGATGTACTCCAAAACCATTATGAATACATTGTTGTAGAATTCCTCCCGCAACGGGCTCACGGTCAACCAATAAAATGTTTTTAATTCCATTTTCACGAAGCGATACCGCTGCCGCCATTCCGGCCGGCCCGGCCCCAATAATAACTGCATCGACTTTTTTCTTCATAATATTTTGTGCTTTGTGCTTTGTACTTTGTTCGTAGTTCAACTTTCAAAATCTCGAATCGGTAATCGTTAATCGAAGTTCAATTTGGACCACTGACCATCGACTAACAATTAACTATTAACCATCCCTCCCTTTCCTTAATGGAGTTAAAACAATTTCCGAGCCGGGACCTTTTTTGGTAATCTGTTCAACAGGGATTCCTGTTTCCTGATGAATCAAATCTAAAATCCGTGTTGTACAAAAGCCCGCCTGGCAACGGCCTGTTCCTGCCCTTGTTGCGAATTTTATTCCGTCTAAAGTGGTGTGTCCCATTTTTATTGCGGCTACGATTTCCGCTTCAGTAACATTTTCGCATCTACAGACCAAGTTAGAATATTTTTTATTTTCTTTCACCAATTTTTCAACTTCAGAAAAATTCTTTTCATCGAGAATGGAACGCAAATGTTTTACTTTTCTTTTTCGAATCGGATTAAATGCAGGATTTTTTTCTAATTTTAAACCATCTTTCAACAATGCGTCAGATATGTGTTCCGCAATAATAGGTGAAGCGGTCAATCCCGGCGATTGGATACCTGCGGCATTAATAAATCCTGAAACAGTAGTTCTTCCGATAATAAAATCTCCATCTATATATTCAGGTTTTGTCCCGGTAAAAGACTTAATTATAGAAAAAAACTTTGAAATTATTGAATAATTGCTTGTTGCGGCAGGACGCAATCCAACAAATGATGTTATCGCGTCTGTCGAGCGAATTGAAGGAACAAGTTTTTGCGCGTGATTAAATACTGTTTTTAATCCGTCACGAGTTGTACTAAAATCTACTTTGTCTTCAATATCAAGTGCGGTAGGTCCAACCATTACCGGACCATCAACGGTCGGGATAATCAGCATACCTTTTGATTTCTTTGTAGGGCATGGAAAAATGACACGCTTTACCAATTTGCCTACCCGTCGATCAAGCAGATATTCTTCTCCCTTACGCGGAACAATTTTGAAGTTTGTTATACCGACCATTCGTGCGATTTCGTCTGCGAACAATCCTGCGGCATTAACGATATAGAGTGCAGAATATTTATTATTTTTTTCAGTTTTGATTTCAAATATTCCAGCATTTTTTTTCAGTTCGATTACTTTCTCTCCGGTAATCACATTCACTCCGTTTTGTTTAGCATTTTCAATAAGTGCAAAACAATATTCATAAGGACATATCACTCCGGCACTTGGTGCGTAAAGCGCGCATTCGACATCCGGATTAAGATTTGGCTCTAATTCGAGCAGCCGCTCTTTCCCGATTATTTCCAAATAAGGAACATTATTTTTCTTGCCGCGATCATAGTAAAACTGAAGAGTGCTTATTTCGTCCTCACTAAATGCAACCATCAATTCTCCATTTCGTTCGAAAGGAAAATCTAACTCTTCACATAAGCGATCAAATTTCCGATTTCCCGGAACTACGAGTTTACCTTTTAGAGTATCGGGTGGTGCATGAAATCCGCCATGAATAATTCCTGAATTTGCTTTACTTACACCAAAAGAAACATCAATTTCTTTTTCTAAAACCGCAACGCTCAAGTGATAACGTGACAGTTCACGGGCAATAGCAGCGCCAATTACCCCTGCACCAATAATTATAACATCGTATTTATCAATCATAGTTTAGTGTTTTATAATTTAAGCAATCAAAATGGCATCTCTATTATAAGAAATTTTACAAAGAAAATCGAGATGGAAGCAAATTTATTAAATTATAGTGAAAAATGGTATAATAAGCCATAATTGAAAAATAACACAAACATTTTGGAATAATGAAACAGTGGAATAAATTTATCCCGAATATTAGAAGAGCATCGGCAAGAATTCTGTATTAATATGAAATTCAAATCTATGATTTGAATTTATTCCCATTACTGACACCTGACCACTAAACACTGCCCGGCATACGCTGGGCGCTTTGCGAACCCCAAACACTACCTAATGAAAAAGCCACCCGGAATAATAATCACTCACTCACCGGCAAAGTCCGGTAAATACATCGGTTCGCCAAGTATTACTGTTCTTCCTGACGGAACCTATATTGCATCGCATGATTTTTTCGGTCCGGAAACTCCATACACGACAAATGCAGAATCTGTAATTTTTTCTTCAAATGACAAAGGAAAATTATGGAGAAAAATTTCTGAAATTCAACCTCTCTTCTGGGGAAAACTTTTTGTACTGAATAATAAACTCTACATAATAGGCACACGTCATGAATATGGCGATATTCTTATTCGCCGCTCGGATGACGGCGGCAAATCATGGACAAAACCAAACTCGCATAATTCAGGTTTGCTTAAACGTGGTACATTCCACTGCGCTCCCTGTAAAACTCTTATTCACAACAACCGTCTCTGGCGGGCATTTGAAGTTTTCACAGGCGGAAAATGGGGAAACTTTAATTCACTAGTCATTAGTGCTCCGGTCGATGACGATCTTTTAAACGCGGAAAGCTGGTCTTTCAGTCAACCACTCCCCAAACAAGATAATATTGAATGGCTGGAAGGTAATGCTCTGCTTGACCCGGAAGGGAATATAGTGAATATCCTGCGCACGAATGAAAACACAGAAGGCAAAGATAAAGCGGCAATCGTTCATGTGAGTTCCGATGGCAAAAAGCTTTCTTATGAGCCAAAAAAAGATTTTATCGATATGCCCGGAGGCGGAACTAAATTCACTGTCCGTTACAACAAAAAATCCAAACGCTATTGGGCAATTGTAAACAAACAGACAAATCCATCGGCATACAGAAACAATTTGATTTTGATTTCCTCGGAAAATTTAAGGAAATGGAAAGTTGAATCACAACTCTTTTTTCATCCCGATAAAAAAAAACACGGATGGCAATATGTTGATTGGCTGTTTGACAATGATAATATAGTTTTTGTAAGTAGAACAGCTTTCAACGATGAATATGGCGATGCGCATAATGCGCACGACGCGAACTACTTAACCTTTCATAGAATTAAAATTCCCCGAACCCGCTCTCGATAAATAATCGCGATATTCTATTTCACAAAATGGTAATTTCATTTATTTTGAATAATATAAATAATCCCGAAATTTCTACGTTCCCAAGACAATTCTTCCTCTTGTGTTTAAAAATACATTTGGTTAAAATTCTTAGCAAATTAATATAATAATTTATTAATGTCAAAAAAATGGCTGACAACCTGTAAAAATTTAAACTATATTATTTAAAATTAAAAAATGCATAAAGAAAAAATAAAATTATTGGAAAAAAGAATCGATGCGGTTTATCAATGGCTTAAACAACAAATCATTGTAAAAAATATCCCGCTTAAAACAGAATTCTATCATACAAAATTTCCATGCACGTTTAATAATCGCCTGAATGGTAAATATGTCCCGATTAATGAAAACGAAAAATGGGGGGACGAATGGGAAAGCGCGTGGTTTCATCTGACAGCAGAAGTTCCCGAAGAATGGAAAAATTATAATGTTGTCGCGCAAATGGATTTTGGTGGAGAAGCTTTGGTCTTTGATGATTCAGGATGCCCGGTTTATGGATTATCTAATGGCTCTGTCTTCGATTTAGATTATAGTAAAGATATTTATCAACTTTTCCCTTCATGTAATGGTGGAGAAAAAGTTGATCTTTATGTAGAAGCGGCAGCAAATATTCTTTTTGGAATCCATCTTCATGGAGATCCTAAATCAGATGACCCGAAAATTCATGGCCATTTTGAAGCAAAATTAAACCGCGCGCGATTATGCATTTTTGATACTGAAATCTGGCATTTACGGCTTGATGTTGAAGTGCTTAATTCTCTTATGCACTCTTTACCGGAAAATAGCGTTCGCAGAGCAAAAATACTTCGCGGCATAAATAATGCCATTGACTTATACGGAAATTCACGCGAGAATTTGAAAAAATCTCTGCAGGAATTAAAAAAACTCTACCAAACACCTGCTAATGCTTCCGATATGAATGTTGTCGCGGTAGGACATGCTCATATTGATACCGGATGGCTATGGCCTGTACGTGAATCAATCAGGAAATGCGCCAGAACTTATGCCAGCCAAATAGATCTTATTGAGAAATATCCGGACTATGTGTTTGGCGCTTCACAGGCGCAGCATTACCTTTTTGTTAAAGAGCATTACCCGAAACTTTATGAGAAAATTAAAAAATACGTTAAAGAAGGACGTTGGGAAATACAAGGAGGCACTTGGGTTGAACATGATTGTAATGTTATTGACGGCGAATCAATGGTAAGGCAATTTCTTCACGCGAAAAACTTTTACCAAGATGAATTTGGTTTTGAAGTTAAAAACTTATGGCTGCCCGATGTTTTTGGATATTCAGCCGCGATGCCGCAAATTCTTAAAAAATGCGGGGTTGATTTTTTCCTTACTCAAAAAATCTCCTGGAGCCAGTTTAATAAATTCCCTCATCATACTTTCAAATGGAAAGGTATTGATGGAACAGAAATCGTTACACATTTCCCACCTGAAGATAATTACAATACAATGCTGACACCGGCACAACTGCGCTTCGGACAGGATAATTTCATAGAAAAAGATGCTTTTGATGAATATATATCGCTCTTCGGAATCGGCGACGGTGGCGGCGGACCAAAAGAAGAAATGATTGAACGTGGTTTGAGAGTAAAAAACTTGGAAGGATGTCCTAAAGTGCAATTCGGTCGAGCCGACAATTTTTTCAAACGGATACTTGCTAAAGGTAAAGAATTGGAAATTTGGGAAGGAGAGTTGTATTTAGAACTTCACCGTGGAACTTATACTACTCAGGCACGAACAAAACGTTGGAATAGAATGCTCGAAAACAAACTTCGACAAGTTGAATTTATCTGTTCTAAATTACCGGCAAAACAATATCCCCGAAAGCAATTAGACAGAATATGGAAAAATCTGCTGATGAATCAATTCCATGACATAATTCCCGGATCAAGTATTCACTCCGTTTATGAAACCGCTGAAGCAGAATATTCTAATAATTTTGCAATATGCAATGAATTGGAAAATGAAGCTGCCGGAAAATTATTTGAAAAAGAAAAAAATACTCTCACCCTTTTTAATTCTCTCTCTTATGATTACACACGCTCAATTGAATTACCGGCATCGTGGAATGATTGTGGCGCAAAAAATGAAAACGGTGATCCAATTCCTGTTCAACACGAAAATAACTTCAATGTTGCCGCGATAACAGTACCTGCTCACAGCGCTATAACGATTTGTAAATCAGGGAATGTTCAGGCAAATATTCCCGGCAATGATTTAGTTTTAGAAAATGATCTTATTCGTTACGAATTTTCTGAAAATGGTGAAATCATCGCGGTCGAAGACAAAGAATCAGGGCATAAAGTACTCGAAAACGGAAAAACAGGAAATATATTCTCACTTTATGTTGATAGACCTCACATGTACGACGCTTGGGATATTGACATTTATTATGAAAATCAACTTGTTGAAAACGCGAAAAGCGTAAAACACGAAAATATTGTAAATGGAAACGTTAGAAAAGGCTTGCAGTTCGAACTTTCAATTGGAAATTCATACATTTTTCAGAAAATATATCTTGACGCAAATAGTAAACGTCTTGACTTCAAAACAGAAGTCGAGTGGAATGAAATGCATCACATGCTTAGAGTGGCTTTTCCAACAAAAATAAAAAATAACGAGTTCTCTTCAGATATCCAATACGGATATGTTAAACGTTCAACTTATCGAAATACAAGCTGGGATATGGCTAAATTCGAAACTGTCGCTCATCGATATGTTGACCTTTCAGATCAGCATTATGGTGTGGCGCTGCTTAACAATTGTAAATATGGTCATAAAGTTTATAAAAACGTAATTGATTTGAATCTGTTACGGTCGCCTACCGAACCGGATCCGATTGCCGATCAAGGTCATCACGAATTCACATATTCGCTTCTTCCGCATATTGGAACACTTATTGATTCAGATGTTATTAAAGAGTCCGCAATGCTTAACACCCGACCTGTTATCTTTGAAAATCTGGCAACTAATTCTACTATGTTATCGCCGGTTAATTTAAAAGCTGATGGAATATCTTTGGAAGTGGTTAAGAGAGCCGAGAAAGATGATTCTATTATCCTGCGTTTAGTTGAAACAAAAGGTTGTTATTCCGCTGGGAAAATGGAAGTTATTGACAAAAAAGCAAAACTTACAGAAACCGATATGCTTGAATGGAATGACGATGAAATTATTCCATCTGAACAGTCTGTCAATTTGAATTTCCAACCGTTTGAAATTAAAACTTACAGATTAAAATAATAAAGACACACTTACGTACGTCTATTTTGTATCCATACTAACCGCAAACGGCTGCTTAACATCAAGTGTTTGTGTCGGAAAAGCAAATTCAATTCCTTCTTCACTAAATCGTTTGATTAGTTCTGTATTGACCCAGGTCGCATGTTCAAGATACGACCAATAAACCGGAGGACTAAACCAATAGTTCACCTGCAAATTTAGTGAACAGTCATTGAGTTTGTCAAAATAAACTCGGGGAGGAAAATTATTATCGGAATTTATATGACGATTTCCAGGTCGACCTAATTCTTTGTCGCTTTTACCTTCGTCTTCATCAATTGAAAGGATTTGTTTTGTAATTTCAATAGCCCGTAATATCTTTTCAGCTGGAGTGTCATAAGTTATTGTTAAACCGAATTTCCGACGGATGTTTGGACGGCGGGCTATATTTTCAATAGATGAATTACAAACTTCGTCATTAGGAATAGAAACATGATGACCATCCATTGTGCGTATAACAGTTGAGCGAAGACCAATATCTTCAACAGTGCCTTTATGATTCCCGATTACCACACGTTCGCCGACTAAGAAAGGTTTACCGGCAAAAATCAGTACACTCCAAAGAAGATTTGCAAGCGAGGGCTTTGCTGCCAGAGCGAAAGCGAGGCCGCCGACGTTGACACCCGCAATGAGCGGAACAAGCGATAATCCCAAGTCCTTAAGTCCCGCGAAAAGAATCCACAACCCGATGGAGTAAGAAATAACGCGCGAGCAAAGTTTTATAAAACCCGCGTGAGCGCCTGAGGAGGTTAGAGAAGAAGATTTTATAATAATTGCTGCGACAAGATTTCCCAAATCAATAGTAAACCATATAGAAATCAAATAAAACGCGCTCCAAAGGATATCGTCAATTACTTCTAAGGGAAGCAATCTTAGTCTGATATCAACAGTAATTAGATTGATTGTAACCGGAAGGAGTATCATAAAAGCTGCCGGAAGAATTAATCTTCTTATGCTAAATAAAATAGGATTTTTATCTTTTTGACGATCGCTTTTAAAATGTGTAAATTTATGCAGAAACCAACCGATAAAAAATAAAATAAGTAAAATAATTAATGTGGCAAAATATTTCCAGAGTGGTAAATCAAAAAACTTTACGCGCATCCAATTCGGAATGTGATTGGTGAAATTAACAGGAATAATCGGTCCGGTGTAATCAATGTATCGGTCAAGTATTCCTGTTTCATTATTAATTAGCCCCACTGTAGCATCTTTTTTAAATGGCAAGTGTTTGGTGGAAAGATAAAACTCATCAGCTTTTTTAACCGTATCAGCTGAAAAAACCCAGTCGCCTTTTCGCGTACCTTCTTTTATAAGTTCTATTGATATTTCCGTGTCGGGTACGCGCCATAAATTTAATTTCTCTGCTTTGGCGGTTTTATAATCAGGAATGCTGTCAAGGGGAGGAATCGGTATCCGGTCGAGTATCTCGGAAAGTTCCGAACAAATGATATGTGTGCGCGCAAACCTATCTTTTTCCGGCAGTTCACTTGTGTCAAGCAGGTAAGTAAGTTTGGAGTATAAAGTAATTAGTTCTTTCTCCTGATCCCAATCTATATCCACACCGGTACTTTTTTCTTCAAACACATCTTTAATGGCGGAAGTGAGAAAGTAAAAACTTACAAGCACTTTTTTCGGACTATCACACTTTGGTATGAAAAAAGGTGTTCGACTGCGAACATCATGAGTAATTACCCGACCAACTGAATTGTCATCGGCTTTTAAAGTAATATTCCCGCAAAGGAGTGCTGCGGTTATAAGAAGCAGCGGTACGTTTCGTAAAAAGGTTTGACTAAACAAATTCATAATATTTCCTTGATTTTAGAGATGTTTAATAACTGATTATACTTATAAAAATTGCACTTGTCAATAAGTAACCCTCATTAATTATTAAATTTATTCAAAAAATATTGGTTTATAACGGTTGTTTTGTGTCAATTTTTATTATTTAGTTATAGAAAATAATAATAATTATCTGTATAATTTTAGATAATAAAAATTAACCAACCCTTATAAAATATACTACTGATCCAAAAAATGAAAGCTAAATTTTTAATCCTTATTGCAATTATTGTAATTCAATGTTTCGCTGTTAAAACTGTTAAAACCAAAATTCTTTACGGTGTCGGAGCCAATCTTAAAGGCGAAAAAATTAAATGCAGAACTTTGCCGTTTTATCTCTGGCAGCAAAACCAAAATCAAATTGATATTAATACTTCCGCTGACGCAATTTATTTTCTCGGAATGGTGAATTATGGCTGGGACAGCGGGGTTGGACATTGGGGCCATCATTTTGAAACAATGACCAACCGTAAAGATCAAATTTATATCGGCGCTGAACTTGGAAAACTGAAAATAAACTATGCTGATGAAACATGCGATATTATTCCTTTGGTTTTCGGCGCGACAATCTGGTCGTTTAATATGTGGGCTCGTGAAGCGCATCCTCTTTTTTCCATGCGGGTAACCGAACCGTTTGCTTCACGACCTGATTACGCGAAAGTATTACAAAAATCTTTACTGCTGAAAGAAAACAAAGATGTACCGGAAAAACTGGATGGTCAACGGCACTTTTTCCTCTCCGTAAAACCGCGAAATAAAAAAATTAAATCAATAACTGTAACTGACAATCCTGACTTTCTCGGAATGCCGGGGATTACCGGTATAACTTTAGATGATCCGGCTTCAACAAATAATTTTGTGAATTTCGGAAAAGAAACTGTAAATAAAAATGATTTGAATTGCACAATAAAATCTAATGAAATAGGGGATTGGCAACCCGCTCTTTCAAACCTTGCAGCCAAACTTTATACTTATAAATCTGATTTACCGAAAAATGTAGAGGTTATAGATTATCCGGAAAATCTCAAGGCAGCAAAATTGCTTTTTAAATCTGAAAAATCTAAAAATATTGCCGATATGCTTTCGTGTATCTGGATAGGAAATATGACCGCAATGGAAGAAAAATTCAATCCGGAAACCGGTTTTTACCATGAGTCGGGAACGAATGCGCCGCATTATGGCGCTTATTCGGGAATCGGTACCTGGGCTGCCTGCGGAGTTTATCATAATCAGGCGTTTCCCCGGTGTTCCGACCATTACGCATCGCTTGTTTTGCGCTGTGTTGAAAATCCGAAAAGGCTTTCAAATTATGTAGATTTTTGCGATAAATGGGTTTATTTCTATCGAAACAACCATGACCCGAAACAAGGACCGCCAAACGCAGGATTAATTATCGAAAGATATCCAACTAATTTGCCGCATTGGGGTTTTGTGATGAATAGTCCGCTTGCTGCTGCCGATGATATAAGCGATATTCATGGTGCGGAAGAAACTGATGGACATGGTTCGACTATTGTTGGACGGTGGCTTGCGTGGCGGCATCTCGGTGCGCCTACGAATGGATGGATGACAAAGCCGAGAACAAATGTTTACGGTAAAAGCAGATGGGACACTACAAAAGATACCGCCGAATTTATTTGCTTTTATCTCGATTATACAGAACGCGATGTAGTTTTTTGTGAAGGCGAAACGACAGGATGGGGCGCCGGCGGATTGCTCTATCCTAAAGATATGGCTTTGCAAACTAACCGTACAAAAATTGTTGAAAATTATAAAAAAGCGAATATGTATGAGCCTTATCCTTCGTATGTTTGCTTGACCGCTTTGAAATGTGCTGCGGAAATGGCGGATGCAATGAAAAAACCGGAATTTTCTAAACGGTGGAAAAAGTATTCCAAAAGAATTAGAAACGGCATGCTTGCGGAACTTACAACAAACTGGAACGGTAAAACCGTTTGGCGAAGGAGTCCGTATTCTGTTTATCCGTCATTTCAGGATTCACTTGTGCAGGCTTGGTTCTCAATTTATTTTGATGGGCTTGACCCGAACAAATTTGACCCCGAATTTACAAAAATCACTAGAAACACTCTTGAACGGCAACTCGCTATGCCCGCAAAACATGCGCAAGTACTTGCAATAGGGTATGGACAGGGATGGCTGACCAAAGCAGCTTTGATTCTTGATGAAATGGATGATGCCGGCCCGCTGCTCTGCAATATTGCAAAATACAATTATGATAAAAATATGGATTTTGAAGACAAAAAGCGCGGAATTAATTGGAAAAAATTTAAGTGGATCCTCGCTGAAGGCGTTAATATTTTGCCTGATGGGTCCTGGTACAGAATCAGCGATCTCGGCAATGGGGCAAATCAGGGAATTGCGATGCATGCCATCGAACTCTGCGC
>QMOL01000040.1 GCA_003648225.1 Chlamydiota bacterium | reverse complement strand
TTCATTATATCATTTCAAAGAACGGAATCAAACCACAACAAATTGCCCGTTGGCTTGACGCTCATTTTGATTATATCATTTCAAAGAACGGAATCAAACCACAACCAAATCGCCATATTCAGGATTTAATTCTATATTATATCATTTCAAAGAACGGAATCAAACCACAACATTTGAGCCTCTTGGGTTGTAATTAATTATATTATATCATTTCAAAGAACGGAATCAAACCACAACGCTGTCGCTTCTGGTTCCAATTTGCCTACTATTATATCATTTCAAAGAACAGCAATTCTTCCCATTTTAGAATTAGTTATACAGCAACCGACTGTTTACACAAAATTATACTCTTTCTATTTAAAAAATAATTTTTTTGATAATTCAAAATTATTATTAAAACAAAGTTTTATTTTCTATTTATCCTCTTAAAAGGTCCGAAAATATTTCTTAAGGGGCGCATAACGAATGCCACGACATTACTTGTTGAACTTTCTTTAGCTGCCCTCAGGTTACGTCTCAGAATATGCGGAACGATAAACAAAGTACCGATAATAATAAACATAAGATGATAATTATTGAGGTTGAGCGCTCCACTTGAAAAACTAACATTTTGAGTCATTGTTAAAAAAACACCCGTAATAATCGGTGCAATAGAAATAAAAAAGAAAGTAGTGAAATTAATTATGTTTATATAGTTCTGTTTCGAATCAGGAACCGAGTGCAAAACATATCTTGTTTGCGCGATGCCATTGCCGCTATGAAAAATACCGAAACTGAAATACAAAATGAAAGTCATAATTTCACTGAAAATATTATTATCAATTATCAACCATAAAATCGTTGTTACTATCATCCCAATATGCGATATGCTGAATATCGCGCGATTACCGAATTTATCAGCTAATTTACCCCAAAATCTAAGTGAAAGGATTGCACCAACACCAAACATAGATATTGCCGCGAGAATGAATCCGCTGGAATAATGAAGCTGCTTAAGCATTTTAATTTTAAAAGGTTCCGGCGCCGCAGCAAGAAAAGAATAGCATGCCAAATAAATTATACAATACCTCAACTGTTTAATTTGAAACACTTCTTTAAATCTGCCGATAATCGTTTTATCAGAAATGTGACGCACTGCAAGCGGCTTCTCTTGAATCCGCAGCAAAAGTAAAAATTTTATTGTCAGTAGAATAAAAGCAGCAGCAAATATAATTTCAAATTTCCACCACTCGGAATTTTTACCGAGGAAAAATGAAATGACAATAACTGTGATTATTGAGGCGGTTTGCCATGAAGTCCTCAGACGCGCGAAAAATCTGCCGGTTAAACGCGTAGGCGTAGTATCCTGCAATAATGGAAACCACGCCGTATTTCCTATAGCAGCGCAGGTGTTAATTAAAATTTGTATGACAAATAATGATGACAAAACATAAACAGGACGATATTGCTGAGCAATTTTCGGTATCAACATATACAGCATAACCAATATTGTTGAAGCCGCAGTCCACGGAATCAATATCTTTAATTTCCCGTGTTTCTCAATCGCCTTCATACTAAATATACCGAGAACTAATGGAGCGGTAAATGCCGCAGCAAGCAATCCGAGATAAATATCACCTGCTCCGAGTTTAATAGCAACAAGAGAAAGTACATTATTTGAAATACAAGTTCCGCCTGCGACGCCGAACACTGCGCACAATGTAACTATTGTCATATTGCGTCGGCGATTTATTTTATGGGGCTCAATATTATTTAAGTTATTTTTTCTCATAACAATTAACATCTAATTAATCAATTGAAATTATATTATACCAAATCCAAACTATTTTTTTGTGATGGAAAATCTGCTGCCGAAAATTCTTTAAACTCAGATAATACAGCTGAAACTTATGTGAAAATACGCAGCAGAAGCTACGAATAATGTTTTCAATTTTTCAGCAAGCCGAAAGCTTACTCTACTTTAGACAAATATTTTTCCGCGGAGCGCAATCCGTCAAGAGCAGCGGAAATTATTCCGCCGGCATATCCCGCGCCTTCACCCACAATATAAAGATTATCCACCGATGACTGAAAGGTGTCCATATTTCTAATAAATCTTACCGGGCTTGATATTTTTGTTTCCGCGCCGATCAAGACGCCTGATTTCATAAATCCGGGCATAACTTTTTCAAAATATTTTAAAGCTTCTGAAATCGCGGTAAAAGTTCTGTCAGGCAAAATCCCATCAAGTCGCGCGGGAACAATTCCGAGATTGCAGCTTGTTTCCTGATTATCGAGGTTGCCTGTTTCTTTCCTTATAAACGAATAAGCTTTCTGCGCCGGAAAAGAATAATCCCCGCCTCCGGCATTAAAAACTTTCTTTTCTATACCTTCTATAAAATTAAATACTTCATTAATATCCGGAAAATTCTGCGCTTTCTGATTTACTATTATTGCTGAGTTGGCAAAACCGGAGTTCCGGGCATATTTACTCATTCCATTTGTGGAAAGGTGTCCATCCTCAGTAACCATGGGAACTATTATTCCGCCGGGACACATGCAAAAAGTTGTTGCTCCGGAAATATTCTCTTTCGGCTTATTAACAAGATTGTATTCCGCGGCACCAAGACATTTAGGTAAATTTGTAATACCGTACTGTTTTTTGTCAATAAATTCCTGTGTGTGCTCAATTCGGCATCCAATCTGAAAATCTTTTAACGAGTGTTCGATCCCGCTTTCAATCATATTCTTTATTAATTTTCTCGCGCTGTGACCGACAGCAGCAAAGCAGACTGGAGCGGAGATTTTCTCACCGTTTGCAAGAGCGATATTTTTTAAAGACGAATCATTTTCTATAATTAATGAATCGACCTCACTGTTCCAAACAAATTTCCCGCCGAGCTTTTCAATTTCCTGTCGAATATTTTTCACCATTTCCGGCAAAATATCAGAACCAATATGCGGTCGCTTTAAATACAATATTTCTTCCGGAGCGCCTGCTTTAACGAAAGTTTCGAGAATAAATTTAATTTTCGGGTCTTTAGTTCTTGTGAACAGTTTTCCGTCGGAGAAAGTTCCCGCACCGCCTTCACCGAAAGCGAAATTACTTTTTGGATTAGCTTTTCGGTCGGTAAAAAAAGTTTTGATATCTTTTTTTCGTTCATCAACCGGTTTTCCAATATCAATAATTATCGGCTTTAAACCGTATTGCGCGAGAAGATACGCTGTCATCAAACCCGCGGGACCTGTACCTATCACGACAGGATTAACCGGCAGATCTTTTTTTACATTCAAAGAATTCAGATTATGATTTTTATTTTTTTTAGACAGTTGCTGTGCCGGATCATCCAAAAATAAATCATTTATGTTTATTGAAGGGTCAACTTCGATCTCAATTTTAAAATTGAAGATCAGATTTGATTTTTTCCTCGCGTCCAAACTCTTTCCGAGAATTTTATATGAAAGAATGTGTTTCTCTTCTATCCCGGTTTTTTTAGAAATTAACGGTGTGAGATGAGAATCAATATCCGCCATTCCTTTTGGAAAATCATTAACGGATATTTTAAATTGTTTTGTGAAAGTGTGCATAATATTTTGAATTTGTTCTTTGTTCTTGGTTTAGGTCAATTAGGTTAATTAGAAATTATGTCAATTTCTTCTTTGTGCTTTGGTTACTATGCTAAGGCATCAGCAGCAAGATGCCAGTCGAGATTTTCTATAGCACTCACTTCAATAATATCCGAAGAAGAAATTGAAGCACTCCTATATAGAGTGCAATCATTGCTCATTTTAATAACATAGGGTTGCTCTCGCTATCGCGAGGTTAACCCTACGCTACGATGAAACTCCCTTTTAGGGAGTTTTTAAATCTCTATACCCGAAACTTGAAACTTGGCTTAAAACTCCTCCCCTGCAAAGGGGAGGTGGTCGATGATCGAAAGGGGTTATTATTACAACGCTCAACGTTGGATGTTGGCTTCTGCAGCCGCTGCCGTTGGCTGCGGAGAATTCCTCCAACCTCTTCTTCTGCAGCCGCTGCCGTTGGCTGCGGAGAATTCCTCCAACCTCAGCGAGGTTGGTTACAGAAAAAATCACGCCAGTAAATATTTCCCGTTTAACTGTTTCATCAGGATTAACGCTATTCTTGAAATCAAGAATAAAAGACCAAGCAAGATCAATTTTACCATATTTTATCATTTTCTGAATTGATAATTTTGCTTGTGTTTCTAAAAATATCGGCAATTAATTTTGTGCATTATATGGTCGATTAAAACAACAATTATATAAATATATAAAGACCTCTTCACTGGGATATATTCCTGACCGTGAGAATATGTATTGCTTTAAACAACATTTTTTGTTGATTGAGGGTGTTGCCATTCTGTAGCCGACCTCGATAATGTTGGAATTAATTCCGCCTATGGCGGATATTCGACCGCAGTCGGCGGCAATTGAAGAGAGTAACAAAAGCATCTTGCTTTTGATTCATAACCAAAATCCGGGAGCTTTCATTACTGTACTCACGCGACTGATTCGATTAATTTTCTTCCCCAGCGGATGTATGTTGGTGTATCATAATTAACACCGTTAATGAGTGTCGGGTCTTGTTTTATGAACAGCCCTTTTTCCGCGGGCAAAATATCCATTGTAACCTGTACGGGATCAACAATTGGTGTAAATATTCCTTCACGTTTCTTTTTTTGATTAATTTCCGACAGGCCTGTGGCGATAAGTGTCACCTCAGTTTTAGATGTAAATTCATCGGAAGTAATAACGCCGAAAATAACATTTGCTTCGCCACGAATTTCATTATTAACAATTCTAATCGCTTCATGAAAATCTTTCAAAGTTACATCTTTTCCTGATACAAATGAGACGAGCACTTGTTTAGCGCCGATAATATCACTTCTCTGTAAAAGCGGACTTGCCATAGCGTAACGAACAGCTTTAACCGCGCAGTTGCTGCCGGTTGCTTCTCCGAAGCCGACCATAGACTCCCCTTTTTCAGTGAGAACTGTTTTTACATCATTATAATCAATATTAACTATCCCTACTTGTGCAACAAGATTTGCCACGGCACCAAACGCGTTATTTAAAACTTTATCTGACAGACGGAAAGCTTCCACAAGCGGCATTTTATCTCCGGCAAGCTTGGTAATTCTATCATTAGGAATGCAAATAACAGAATCAACAATCTGTCGTAATTCGTCAAGTCCCTTCTTGGCAACTTCCCCGCGTTTCGCTCCTTCAGTAGAAAAAGGTAAAGTGACAACAGCGACAATCATCGCTCCGGCCGCCTTTGCCGCTTTTGCAATAACAGGAGTTGCTCCTGTTCCCGTGCCGCCGCCAAGTCCCGCGGCGAGAAAAACGAGGTCTGCGCCGGCTACCATTTCGCATATTTTTTCGTAATCTTCTTCTGCCGCTTTTTTACCTATTTCAGGATTTGCGCCTGAGCCGAAGCCGTTAGTTAATCGTTGTCCTATTTGGAGTTTATCGTTGACGTCTAATTTATTAATTGCCATCAAGTCGGTATTAACAGCAATAAACTGAGCGCGATTCTCATTTAATTGCGTGATGTGATTTATAGCGTTACCGCCACCGCCGCCTATACCGATTATCTGGATATGAATTTTGCCGTTTTTCATTTTAAACCTCTGTTTATATTATTAATTAATGTCTTAAAAACTTATTAAAAAATCCTTTTGATTTATTAAGCTCAGTTAATTTTAATTTATATCCCGACTTCAGCAGGCCAAGAATAGTAGCGCAAGACGGGTCTTTTAGAAATTCGTGCCTATCGGAAAAAACATTCAAGTTGTCAGCACTCATATCCGGCGTGTTTAATATAGGAATTGCCATTCTAACCGGTTTGCCAAAATAATTTTTTGCTTTTTCTTTCAAATGATAAAGATATGAAGAGCCGCCGACGAAAACGATACCATGGCCGATAAGAGAAAAGAGGCCTTTTTCATTGACGTCATTTTTAATAAAGCGAATCAGCTCTTCCATTCTTGACTCAATAATCATATTGATATCGGTTTTAGAGAGATGCTTTTTACTTCTAATAGGCGTGCCTATTTTAATAATAGAAGGTTCCGAATTATAATCCTCGCCGGATTTTAAGCCATAAGTCTTTTTAATATCTTCAGCTTCATCAAAATTGATGTTAAGGCCTATCATCAAATCATTTGTAATATGATCACCGCCAACAGCAAAAACATTTGCATAATAAATTGTATTATTAAAATATACCGCGTAACCCGCAGACCCTCCGCCAATATCAATCAGCAGCACTCCGTCTTTCTTTTCCTGATCTGAAAGGACAGCCAAGCCGGATGCAATAACATTCCAACACATACCCGCAATTATAAAACCTGCGTCATTAATAACGCGGCCATGATTTTCCATAATTGTTCTGTCAGCAGTAATAATATGCACTCTTGCTTCCACTCGTTTCGCCGCGCTGCCGACAGGATTTCCTTCAACGGTATGTCCATCGATACGGAATTCCTGAGTTATTTCATGGACAGCTTCTCTTCCTTTCTCCTCGGAATTTGCTCTTGCATTTTCGATAAGTTTATCAATATGTTTATCTTTGATAGTGTCATCGGCATCAAGATTATTCACTACAGATGCAGTAGTGCAACAATTTACATGTCCGCCGGTGATACCGACATGAAGATCGTCGACTTCCACCCCCGCGTCATTTTCAGCTGATTCGACAGCGGCTCGAACGAGTTCGGTAACTTCGTTTTTATTAACGATCACGCTTTTTTTGACTCCCTGCGAAGATTTTACGGCAGCGCCGATAATTTCGATGCCGTCATCCTGATTACATTTTGCTATTGCAGCACGAACGAAGGAAGTACCGATATCGAGTCCGGTGATAATAAAGTCTTTTCTGGCCATAATAATACCATAAGGTTATAGCAAACATGGTGTAACAGCCACATTTGCGAAACGTAAATCTATTTTATCTGCGTTAATTCTTTGAAAACGTAAAGCATTAATCACACGAATAAGTTTTAAAATCACATCATGCGAATACTCAGAAGTGAAAATAATTTTATTAATAGAAGCCGACTGGAAAACAATATCGGTCGGTTTCTCAAGATTGATTTTTCTCACATTTATAAATGTATTCTTCTTAATATGTTTTAATGTGTCAAGGTATTCCAATGCAACAGATACACGTGGATCATCCGGCTTTTTCCCGGGATGATAAGCGATATTTCTAAGTCCGGTAATTTTAGGAAGATGAAGCGCATATTCCATTTTATTCTCCGAAAGCATAATTCCGTCTTTATCCACTGGAATATCATAATGACCTTTACTATTAACAATAACAGCAATCGGCTCCCGCTCAATAACTTTAATGACAATTGTATCAGGATGCTTTTTTGATACTTTAGCGATTTTAATATCCGGATGTTTTTCAAGTCGCTCAGTTATTGGTGCTAAAGAAGTCGCGTAAATATTCATATTAGTTCTAATACCCGAAATCTTCACTATGGTAAGCGGGTCAATAGTTTGGTTATCGACAACGCAGACTTTTTTAATAATGAAGTCGGGATGAGAAATAAATTCATTAAAAAGAATAATGCCCGTGATAGATAATGCAATCAAAGTCACGCCGATTAAAATAGTAATAACCATCGCCTTAAACGCCTTCGCGGCTTTCTTTTTTTGCACAGCGGGTCTTGAAGCGACATTTTTATTGATTTCCAGACGCATTTTCGATACATTATTACCATGAAAACTCATAAATCTCCCTCCTTTATTTCAACAATTCTATGCGCAAGGTTTGATATCGTGCCCGCGCCAAGAAAAAGGATAATAGTGTCCGGCGAAACATATTTTTTAAGTACCGCCGGAATATCATTTAAGTTTTTAATGTACACTGCTTTATTATTAATTTCACGAACGGATTTATATAGAGTTTCTCCTGTCACACCAGCCGGTGCTTCTCCGGCACTGTAAATATCCGTAAGGATAAGGTTACCACATTTACCGAGTATTTGAGTGAACTCATCAAAAAGTTTTTCTGTTCTTGTGTATCTATGAGGTTGAAAGATGGTAACGACTTTTTTTCCTAATGCTTTTGCTGTTTCCAACGTCACGGAAATTTCACGCGGATGATGAGCGTAATCATCAATAACATTTGCGCCGCAGAACTTTCCGATAAATTGAAATCTTCTGTTTACACCTTTAAATGACTCACATCCTTTTTTAACAGCCGGTATCGATACTCCTGCTGTTCTTGCCGCAGCAATAGCCTGCAGAGCGTTAAGGACATTATGATTTCCGGGAACATTAAGAATAATTTCATATTCACTTCCGGTATTAATTTCACGAACAGTAAATTCCGAAGAATGTTTATTCAATTTAATGTTAGAAGCTGTATAATCAGCATTGGTCTCAACGGCGCAGCTAATCAATTTTTTCCCGCCGGCATATTCAGCGACAGTTTTCTTGACATTTTGGTCATCAGCATTATAGACAAGAACACCGTCAGGTTTAATATTTGAGATAAATATTCCGAATGCTTTAATTAGAGCGTTTAAGTTTTCATAATAATCCATATGATCGGTATCGATATTTAAAATCACAGCTATTTCAGAGTCAAATATCTGAAAAGAACCATCGCTTTCATCAGTTTCAACCACCACCCAATCGCTTTTCCCGTTTTTGTAATATGCGTTAAATTTCTGAATATATCCTCCCACAACGGCTGTGGGGTCTAACTCCGCAGCGTCAAAGATAATAGCTGTTAAAGCAGAAACCGTTGTTTTGCCGTGAGAACCGGCAATATTAACCCCGCGGGAATTATTTACAAGTTTCGCAAGCAATTCAGACCTGTGCAGAAGTTTTAAATTATGTTTTTCAGCGTATAAAAGTTCAGGATTATCCTTTTTAATAGCCGTGCTGTAAATAAACACTTCCGCGCCATTTACATTTTCAGCTTTATGACCTACAAAGCATTTAATTCCGTGACCGCGAAGAGCTCCAAGAACAGCTTTATCATTGCTATCCGATCCTGACACTTTTGCCCCGCGCAAAGCAAGCAGGTGTGCCATTGGATTCATGCCGACGCCACCAATGCCGCAGAAGAAGCATTTAACATTTTGCTGATTCCAAGGGGACATATTTTTTTAATTATTAATCATTTTCAATAAAATCGCATAACAATTTACCGGCATCAGGTTTTGCAATAGATAACGCCGCATTGCGCATTTCAGTCTTTATATTTTTATTAGAAATAATCTCTTCCACCATTTCGGAAATCATTTCTTCAGTCAACGTATCCTCAAAAATCACTTTTGCGCATCCGGAATTCTCCATCATTTTTGCATTTTCTTTTTGATGATCATCCGTTGCGTAAGGAAACGGAATCAGTATCGCGGGTAAACCGGCAGCCGCGAGTTCTGACACAGTTAAAGCGCCTGCGCGTGTAATGGCGACATCAGCTATTTTATAAAGTGAGCCCATATTACCGGAAAATTTTTTCACGAAATTTTTAATATTAACTTTGTTGTATTTTTTTTCAACATTTTCTTCATCAGTTTCACCGGTAATATGAATAACCTGAATATTAGGAATCTTTTTTTTCAATATACACATTCCGTTCGCTACAGTTGTATTAAGGCAACGCGATCCCTGACTACCACCAACGATTAATATTACGGGATTTCCCTGTTCAAAGCCGGTTAATTTATATCCGTTTTCCACCAACGCGCTTAAAACTGATTTTCTTATAGGTGTTCCGGTTTGGCACACAGCTGATTTCTTTTTCGCGTAATCTATCAAGGAATGCATTTTCGTGTTCCCGGTATCAATACTGTAGGCAAACTTAGCTCCCCGTTTAACAAGCATTCTAATTACTTTCCCGGGCACAGCATTTGATTCGTGCACAGTAACATTCTTTCGCAAAATGAGTCCCGCAAAAAGCAACGGAAAGCAAGTGTAGCCTCCGAACCCGACAATGAAATCGGGACTAAAACGAATAATGTAAGCAATTGACTGTAAGAATCCAAATGATATTATTATAAAGAAAGAAATCTTAGATAAGATTCCTTTTTTTATTGATGCTGAATAAATAGAAATAAAATCAAAACCGGCATCACTTGCAATTCGCTGTTCCATAGAACCCGGCCGGCCGGCATAATTGATGATCGCACCGCCATGCCGGTTAGCAAAGGCATCGCATAAAGCGAGAGCGGGCATAATATGTCCGCCTGTACCCCCTCCGGAGATTGTGATTTTTAGTTTCTTCATAGTTCATTACCCGGTAATGTTCGGTTGTAGCCGCTGCCGCCGGCTGCGGATTCCGGTTACATGCTTGTGTTACTTTATATTACCGTTTCATCAAATTTAGCTGTTTTTAATTGATCACGTCTCAAATTCCTCTGATTATAAACAATATTTACAAGTAGACCGCAAGCCGCAAGTGTCATAACCATACTTGAACCGCCATAACTAATAAACGGAAGCGCAAGGCCTTTGGTGGGAAGAATGGCGGTTACAACACAAATATTTACTATCATTTGAAGTGAAAGTACCGTCATAATGCCTACAGCAACAAGATGACCGAACATATCTGTAATTTGCTGTGTTAATTTATACATTATGTATAAAAACAACATCATCAGAATAATAATTGCTCCCGCGCCGACGAAGCCTAGTTCTTCTCCGATAATTGAAAAGACGAAATCGGTATGAGCTTCAGGTAGAAAGTGCATTTTCTGTATGGATTTACCGAGACCCAGACCGTTAAGTTGTCCTGAACCGATAGCGATTAATGATTGTCGGATTTGAAATCCCGCGCCGAGCGGATCACTGTCCGGGCTCATAAAAGTCATCAAACGTTTCATTCTGTAAGGAAATTTTATTACCAGAATAACCAATGCCGGCATGGAAGCTAACGCGAGGAAAGTGAGGTGCCATATTTTAGTGCCCGCAGCAAAAAATATAGCGAGAGCCGTTGCAAGAATAACCATAGGAGTACCCATATCGGGTTCAGCAACAATCAAGAGTACCGGAATCATTATAATTACAAGGGGAAAAACCACACCACGCATAAATTTTGAAACGTGTCGCCTGTTTCTGGCAAGTCTGTCAGCAAGGAAAATAATAATTATATATTTCGCGAACTCCGATGGCTGAAACGTAAATCCCGCAATCCGAATCCACCGGGACGCATTATTAACTTTGTGCCCTATTCCCGGAACATAAATCAAGCCCACCAAAACTGTTGCTGTAAAGAGAAGCAGCCAGCTGTATTTTTGAATTGTTTGAAAATGAATTTTACCAACTACTATTGCTGTGCCAATTCCTATTACAACCCAGAATATTTCACGATAAAAGAAATGGAATTTATTTCCAAACTTTAATTCAGCATAATATACACTCGATGAATACGTCATCAGAACGCCAATTGCGACAAGCACAAGGACAATAATGATAAACAATTCAGGCATCCATTTTTCAGTTAATTTCGGCATATCATTAAGAAATATAAATTCATCTTCTTGGCACTAATATTTTCTGGCCAACTCTTATTAATGAACTGCTTGTGTTGTTAAGCGACATAAGTTCAGTAGAAGTTACGCCAAACTTTTTTGCTATTTTCCAATATGAATCACCGGATTGGACTGTGTAGATTTCTGTTTCAGATTTTGGAGCTTCAACTTCTACCTCAACAGTTTCCGAAACCAGTTCCTCCGGCGTTACAGGTAATTCATCTTTATTAACTACAGAAGTAACAGCGGTTTTTTCGGCAGCAGGTTCATTTGTTTCTTTTTTACTTTGTTTAACCGGAATTTTTAATATCTGACCGATCTTAAGAATAGCTCGTCTGCTAATATTATTCTCGGCAACCAGCTCGCTAATAGTGCATCCGTATTTTCTGCTGATTACCCATAGAGTATCTCCCCGTTTTACAGTATGAGTAGAATAAGATGGATTTGACACTGCAGCCGGTGCCGATGGCGTTTTCGCTAATGTTCTGTATTCAGTATAATAACCTCCTCCCGGTGGTCGAACGACAGCCGGCATCACTTCATTTTTCTTAGGTTTAACAAATTTTCTCGTTGCTTCAGGCATTTTTTCCTTAACTATTTCTTCACTTTCAATTGCCTCTACAACATTACTTTCAGATTTATCAGGAGAAGTAATTTCATCGGCTGCAGTTTCTTTTATACTTGCATTAGAAGTTGCCGTTTCAACAGCTTCACCAGGCAGAACATTTTCGGTAGTTGTTGTTTCTTCTTCCGCGACAGCATCGCCGGGAATAATATTTTCATCGGAGTTCGTTTTAGTTATTTTATCTGATAAAATTTCAGAATTAATTAATGCTTTATTTTCTGCAATTAATTCTTCCGTTGTCATTGTTCTTTCAACCTTCCTCTTTTGGGCAGAAACTTCTTCCTGCTTTTTGTCCGCGTCCGCAATTTGTGTGTCTTCAACATCTATAAGCCCTATCGCAGGCTCGATGTCAGACGAAGTCGTCGCAGATTCTTCAGGTTTGAGCGATTCATCAGGTTGAACAACAGCAGATTCTTGTGAATCTGTTTCGTCAACATAAGTAACCGCGCTAACAGAAGTTGTTTTTTCAGGCTCTTCGAGATTAACAACCGTGCCGCCGGCGGTTAAAAGATCCTGATCAATGATAGCTTCAACACTGTCTTCATCAGTCATTTCCAAAGCAATATCTGTTCTGCCGCGTTCTCTTGCGCAGCTAAACAGAATAATGCACAGCACGCCTGTTAAGACTATTGCGATATTTCTTTTTTTGTTTGTTTTCATTATTCCCCCTTAATTTATTAGTTGTTTTTTATTAATTTAAACTTAAAACGCATTTTGTAAAATCTTCACCACGTTTCTCAAAATTATCATACATATCAAATGAAGCACAGCCCGGCGAAAGCAAAACCGTTGTTCCGACAGGAACATCTGCTGATGCAGTTTCCACAGCTTGCTTCATCGAATGTACTATCACCTTGTTATCAATATCTTTAAAAACTTCTTTAAGCATCGAAGCCGCCTCACCTATCAGAACGAGTTTATTAACTTTTTCTTTAACTATGTTAATCAAAGGAGTAAAATCTCCCCCTTTATCATAGCCTCCGGCAATAAGCGATATCGGTTTATCAACAGACTCAAGCGCTTTACTCACCGCATCAATATTTGTAGCTTTAGAATCATTAAGAAATATTATTCCATTTTTTTCAGTTATAAATTCAAGACGGTGCGGCAGTCCCCGGAATTCCAAAAGAGCTTCATTTATAATATAGTTAGGTATATGTAAAATTCGCGCGACTGATATCGCAGCAAGTATATTTATAATATTATGAGTTCCCTTAAGCTTCAGCTCGGAGTATTGCCCGTGCAATTGTTTATTACCATTAAATATAGAAACAAGTTCTCC
Organism: Chlamydiota bacterium; assembly: GCA_003648225.1. GTDB lineage: Bacteria > Auribacterota > UBA3054 > UBA3054 > B51-G9 > B51-G9. The sequence goes on along the minus strand of QMOL01000040.1, from coordinate 615 downwards.
ACTGTCAAAAGTTGTTCCATAAGGTTGTTCCGGAGTCTGTTTCCATTTTCCTTTTTCATCGATCCAAACAGTCTTTACGCCTGTATTTTCAATAAACGGCTTTGTAATTTCGCGGTCATTATTCCATATTACCGACCAGTCGTCAGAGTTCATGTTCATAAACATTTTCCCTTTTGCGGCAGCGTAATTTTCCATCGTGCCGTGACGGTCTAGATGATCAGGCGTTAAATTGAGCCACACAGCGATATACGGATGAAATGTTTTCATCGTTTCAAGTTGAAATGAACTCAATTCAACCACAAGAAACTTATGGGAAGTCGCTTTTTCAACCACACCGCACAATGCCTGTCCAATATTCCCCGCTACAATTGCCGGTTTATCCGCGTAATTTAAAATATGTCCGATTAACGTTGTAGTTGTTGTTTTACCGTTTGTTCCTGTTATGGCAATTATCTTCGCGTTTGTATGCTGAACAGCGAATTCGACTTCATTAATTACAGGAATATTTTCGGCATTCGCAATTTTAATTGGTTTTGCAGTATCAGGAACACCCGGACTCGCAATAACAATATCAACATTTTTAACACAATCATCGCTATGGCCGCCTATCTCCAC
>QMOL01000039.1 GCA_003648225.1 Chlamydiota bacterium | reverse complement strand
TATAACAAAAATAAAATCGCGTTTGAACGCGGGCCAATAATTTATTGTGCGGAAGAAATTGATAACAAAGTTAAAACTCAGCTTATTTATATTCCGGAAAAGACAGAGTTGGAATCGATAGAAAAAAAGGAGAAGTTTGGGAAAATTATCGCTCTTACGGGGAAAGCTCATGCTTTCGTTCAAAGTGATGACAAAGAAATAGAATTCACAGCTATTCCATATTATGCCTGGCAGAATCGTGGGATTGGCAGTATGAGCGTTTGGCTTACCGACAACTCAAATGACGCGAAAAAAGCCGGAGCAGTAGAATTAGAAAGAGAGTCATTGGGAAAAGTTACTGCTTCATACTTTTATCCAAATGAATCTCTTTCATCAATTTTAGATGAGTATGAACCGGAAAATTCTCATGACATAAATGTTTCCCGCTGCACATTTTTTCCTCACAAAGGAACTGCGGAATGGTTTCAAATAAATTTTCCTAAAAAAAGAAAAGTAGAAGTCGTGTCTATTTACTGGTTTGATGACAGCCCGAATGGTGGTTGCAAAGTTCCTGAAAGTTGGGAACTTGAATACAAAAGTAACGGAAAATGGGAAAAGTTTCCGATTTACATTACTGATGGCTATCGCAGTTTTAAAAACCAGTATAATGTAGTCCACGCCGGTAAAGAATTTGAAACAGGCGCCTTACGAATAAAAATAAAACTACAAGAAAACTTCAGCGCCGGAATAATCAAATGTATTATTGAATGATTTTTATATCGAAAGAGTTAGGGAATTTAAAATGGTCAAGTTTTGATAATCCTAAAGCCGGAAGAAAGTAAATGTGGAAGTTTCGTTCACCACTTTCTAAATGTTCATTGTAACGATTATTAAAATAAGTAGAATATTCTCCTGGTTTTATCCCCTTGCATTTGTTATTTAAAAAGTGTATAATGTTCAGACAATTGAACATATAATTAATTGATACACTTTTATTATAAATGAATATTATTGATAGTGAAATATTTTTCGATTCTATTACCGGCAAGCTTTCAGGTAATAAAATTATAAAATCATCTAAAACCATTGGTGACTTAAAAAATATATTTAAGGATGAAAAAGAAAGAAGTGCGATGAATCAAAAGCAGTTTGTTTATCGTGTTGAGTTTTATCCTTCAGAAAAATCCGGAACATGCGGTGGCCTTTTTTTTGGAACTTCTTATATAGAGCCCGGAAAGGTTGGGGATGAATATTTCATGACAAAAGGGCATTTTCACGCGGACCGCGATACAGCTGAATTTTATTGGTGTATCAAAGGAAAAGGAGTTCTTTTGCTGATGGATGAGGATTGTAATTGCAGAGCGGAATATTTGAAACCGGGAAGCTTACATTATATAAATAAAAGAATGGCTCATCGTGTATGTAACATCGGTGAAGAAACGCTTGTCTTCAGTGCTTGCTGGCCTTCCAACGCAGGTCATGATTACAACAGCATATTAGAAAAAGGTTTTTCCGCAAGAGTTATGTGTATTAACGATGAACCGGAATTAATCAAGAAGGATTAATGGGATCAAAAATCCCCCTAACCCACTCTCGAGGGAATACTCGGGATATACCACTTTATAGTGCGAAACTCTCTGTTTATCGGGTGTTAAAAACTTAAATTAAAGTCTGTGGGATGGTAATGATTTAAATTTACTCCTTAAACCTTAAACCTTAAACCTAATATCACGCTAAAGCGTGGACTCCAATAATCCAATAATCCAACAATCCAATAATCCAATACCCATGAAAATTATCGTAGATCATAGTAGTCCAATACCTTTGCATATTCAGTTAGAAGAACAATTAAGGAAACTTTGTGAATTATCTGAATATAAAAACGGGGAATTCTTTCCCCAAGAGGTCTCTTTGGCAAAAAGACTTGGAATTAGTAGAAATACAGTCAGAGCAGCAATTGATAAATTAGTTTATGACGGACTTTTGGAGCGTAAGCGCGGTGTCGGCACGAAAGTTATAGGGAAAAAATTACAGACGACTAAATTAGGAGCCTGGACAAGTTTTACAAAAGAAATGCAGGAGCAGGGTATAAAAGTTCAAACATTTGAAATCCATACTACTGTCGAGCACGCAAACACAGAAACAGCGAAATCGTTAGGCATTCGAGAAGGTAAAAAAGTTGTTAAGCTAACAAGAGTTCGAGGTTATAATGATGAGCGGGTTGTAATTTTCAATTCATGGTTTCATCCCCGGATAGATGTAAAAAGCGATGGAGATTTTTCGAAGCCGCTTTATTCAATTTTGGAAGAGAAGTATGATACTATACCTTTTCGTTCAAGCGAGAAAATCACTTCTGTATTAGCGACAAAAGAAATAGCTAAAATTTTGCGTATTAAAAAGAACTTGCCTTTACTTAAACGAGAGAGAATCGTAACGGACCCCGGCGGCAGGCCTTTTGAATATGCGATAAATTACTATCGGGGAGATAGATTTACATATTCAATAGAAATTGAAAGAGAGAAAAAATAATGGCTGTTTACGCAATAGATCTCGGCGGCACAAGAATAAAGATGGGAATTGTTAATAATGGAAAAGTTATTGCTTGTGATGTTATAGAAGCAAAATCACGCGAAGGGCTTTCTTCAAGACTCGATAACATTGAAAGAGTTTTGAAAAAACTTGCCGACCAATCAGAAATTTCTTCTGAAAAGTTTCTTGGAGTAGGACTCGCTTTTCCAAGTCTTGTTGACAATAAAACCGGTTGTGTGCTTTGTGACTCTGATAAATATTCAGATGCAGAATCTTTAAACCTTAACTTCTGGTGCAGAAAAGCTTTCTCTCTCCCGTTTGCGATAGAAAATGACGCAAGAATGGCAATGATAGGAGAATGGCAGTTTGGAACCGGTAGAAATTATAATAATATTGTTATGATGACTCTTGGAACCGGAATAGGAACATCGGCTTTGATAGAAGGAAAAGTTTTGCGAGGTGTTCATAGCCGGGCAGGCTGTTTAGGAGGTCATTTAACTATTAATTACAATTCTGAACAGAAGTGTTATTGTGGTAATATTGGTTGTGCAGAAGCTGAATCCGGAACACATTTTCTTCCTAAAATAGTTAAGAAGTATTCCAAACTTGAAAACAAAGAATTGACGGAAAATTTAGACTACAAAAAAATCTTTTCTTATGCGGAAACAGGAGATCGACTTGCCACGAAATTAAAAAATAATGCTATGAAAGCATGGGCGGCGCTGGCAGTTAATCTTATTCATGCTTATGATCCCGAAATGTTAATAATTGGTGGTGGAGTTATGAAAAGCGCAAACATTATTCTGCCTTTTATAAAAGAGTATGTAAAAAAGCATGCCAATTTCAGTATGGATTTTCCGGAAATAAAACTTTCCGAACTTGGAGATTCCGCAGCATTGCTTGCTTGCGAATGGCTTGTTCAGGAGAAAATAAAGATTTAATTGTTATGTGAAACTTGAAATGTGAAAATGGAAAAAAAATATAATAAATTTCCCTGTACTAAAATAAACGGTTTTGATGACCAAGCATGGAGTGGATACGAAAACATTTGCAGTCAGATAATAAATAAAACTTCCGGTAGAAAAAAAACTGTTATTGCAGTAGATTGTTACCCCGGTGTTTTAGATTTCGACATACTTCCCGCTTTTACAGAATCCATATCACCTGCTCTAACTATAAATACAAAACAAGCAAATTTATCGGATGAGGAAATTTTTTCGATGATAAAAAGAAATCTCACCGATGACAGGGTTCGCGGTGTTTTATCGCATCATAAGCTCATTGAGTTTTTTGACCAGAAAAAAATACAAGAAATTAAAAAGAAAATTGATGATGTTGATAACGGCATAATTTTAGTTTACGGTGTCGGCGCATGTTTATGCTGCGACCCTGATTTGATAATTTATGCTGATTTGGCTCGCTGGGAAATTCAGCTTCGCTACCGTCGGGGCGAAATTGCAAATTATTGTGCGCAAAATTATAATGAAGATTTTTTAAGAATGTATAAACGCGGTTTTTTTGTTGATTGGCGGGTTGCCGACAGACATAAACAAACTTTATTCGATAAAATAGATTTTCTCCTCGACACAAATGAAATCGGTCATCCGAAAATGATTACCGGAGAGGCTTTTCGTAACGCGTTAAAGCAAGTTGCGCGAAAACCATTTTCTGTGGTTCCGTATTTTGATGAAGGTCCTTGGGGAGGGCAATGGATGAAACAAGTTTGTAACCTTGATAAGAATGTGGAAAATTTCGCGTGGTGTTTTAATTGCGTACCGGAAGAAAATAGTCTTTTCCTTAAATTTGGAGAAACTATAATTGAAATACCATCCGTAGATTTGGTTTTTTATCAGCCAAGAAAATTACTTGGAGAAAAAGTACATGCGCGCTTCGGAAAAGAATTTCCGATTCGATTTGACTTTTTGGATACTATGCAAGGCGGAAATTTAAGCTTACAGGTTCATCCGACTACTGAATATATTCAAGATGAATTCGGAATGCACTATACGCAAGATGAAAGCTATTATCTGCTTGATGCGAAAGAAGGAGCACATGTTTATCTCGGGGTAAAAACAGGAATTGATAGAAAAGCGATGATTGAAGATTTGGAAAGAGCACAGGAAGGGGAAATATCGTTTAATGCTGAAAAATATATTAACAAAATTCCGGCAAAAAAACACGATCATTTTCTTATTCCTGCCGGGACTATTCATTGTTCAGGTGCGGGAAGCATGGTTCTTGAGATTAGCGCAACTCCATACATTTTTACTTTCAAACTTTGGGATTGGGACCGTTTGGGAACTGATGGCAAGCCGCGACCGATACATATAGAACACGGGAAAAATGTTATAAACTGGGACTTACAAACAGATGAAATTTATAAAAATCACGTTAATAAAATAAAAACAATATGCGAATCTGATGATTATGTAGAAGAAGAAACCGGACTGCATGAACGTGAGTTTATTGAAACAAGACGACATTGGTTCTCTGATAAAGTTTATCATAATACAAACGGCAGCGTTAATGTTATGATGTTAGTTGAAGGAGAGCAGGTAATTGTTGAAAGTCCGTCGGGTAAATTTGAACCGATAATTTTTAACTATGCGGAAGCGTTTATTATACCTGCTTCGGTAGGCGAATACACGGTTTCGCCATTTGAAAAAGGTGGTGTAACAGAATATGCGACAATTAAAGCTTTTGTTAGATGAGAACCACAGTTAAATTAACCTAATTTCTAAATAAAACCCAATATCCAATGACCAAACTCACGCTAAAATTGTGAACTCCAACAATTCTAAATCCCAAAATTGGTTATTTCTTCTTTTAGGACATTTTTTAGGTCAATTAGAAATTAGATCAATTTTACTTTATCTTCTAAAATGAATATTACATCCACCACCAACCCTCTTGGTTTTACTTATGGCAAAAATTGTTTCGGACCAAAACCTGAAATAAGAAAACTTGATGATATTCGTCAATCGTTAAGTAATCCTAATTGCGATGGACCTGAAAATGTTTACGCTATCGTAATGGACATCGGCTGCAAAGAAGATTTTAACGATCTCGTAGCAAGGCATCTGCTTTACGGTGCTGTAACTTACGCCGCCGGCAGATTAGGGGATGAGCCTGTGCGTTCCCAAGGGCACATTCATAAAATTTCCTCTTTTAGCGGCTGGTCAACACCGGAAATTTACGAAATTTGGCAAGGGAAAGCTATAATTCTTATGCAGGAATTTGCAGAAGACAATCCTGGAAAATGTTTTGCTGTAGAAGCCGGTCCCGGAGATGTTGTAATCGTACCGCCTTATTGGGCACATGCAACAATCAGTGCTGACCCAACTCAACCGCTTACTTTTGGCGCGTGGTGTGACAGGGATTATGGTTTTGTTTATGACGGAGTTCGCAAACATAAAGGGTTAGCCTGGTTTCCGAAATTAGATAAAAAAGGAAATATTTACTGGGAAACGAATAAAAATTACGAATCGAGTAAATTAATTCAAAAAAGTCCTGAAGATTATAAAAATCTTGGCCTTGAAAAAGGAATTTCTATTTACGAACAATATAAAAAAGAAAACAGCAGGTTCGATTTTGTACCAAATCCAATTTTGAAAAAAGAAGTTTGGGAAAATTTTGTGCCGTAATCCATTAATCCATTAATTTTACCACGCATTTGGCGTGACCAATAATCCAACTATCACCATGAAAACAAATCAATTCTTAAAAGTAAGTTTATTCGTTCCGGTCTTAGTTTTTTTTATTGCTGCTTTAAGTTGCAGCGCAAGCCAGCCCGTGCAAGAACCGAAAATGGAACATGTCATTTCTGAAGTCGGCGCGGGGTATGAGGTATTAGGAGTTCCACCGGTTATGCGAAAAGTTCTTTGGGGGCTAAATGTCCCGATTCAATATCGCGCCGAGGTAGAAAAAGGCGGCAAATATGTTGTGATCTTTGCTTTCTTTGAAAATTATTATGGCAGGGCAAAGCAGCGCGTTATGCAGCTTAATATCGAGGGCGCTGAAAAAAAAATAGTGGATGTTCCCAAAATGGTCGGCCGAAAAAAAACGTTGGCAGTTGATGTTTTCGCCTCGGATGCCGATAAAAACGGCTGGCTTGATATTTCTGTTGATCCGTATTCCAAAACGAAAGACCATGTGCCGGTTCTGGCAGGTGTCTGGGTATTCGACGTTAAAGACTGGCAGGCGCAAAAAATGACTGCGGAAAAAGTGCTTAACGGCAATTTTGATTCCATCGCGTATTACTTTGTCGATTGCGGCAGTGATGAATCGCTTTATCCAATACTTACTTTTAAAAAGAGAATTGCTCCAATCGTGTCGGGCTGCAACGGACTTTTTGAATTGGCTAAACATGACAAAGAAATTTCAAAATTGTATGGAGATAAACTGAAAAAAATAAAAATTGAATTGAAAAATCTTAAAAAATTATTGACAGAAAAAAAGTTTAAACTTTTAATTCAAAAATTTGCCGCAACTCAACAAAGTTTAAATCAAATTCGCGATAGCGTTAAGCCTATGCTTGTTGAAAAATATAAACCGGAGTTGCAAACTTCCGCGCAAACTCATCTTGCAAGTCCATGGGGAGCTCTTGTAAAAGTGCGCCAGGAAGACAAACTGAAACTCATGCTTGATGTTTTGCCACAAGCAACTTCATTAGAACACAAATATCACCCTCAATACGCAACAAGAGATTTATTTGGCTGGATAGAAATCGCCACAAGCGCGGAAGCACGGAATAAATCAACAAAATTATGTCTCAATTATGACATCGGACTTCGTGACATCGACTATGACCCGCTCTTGACAAAATATCGCTACTGTGAAGGTGATGTCGATGTTCAAATAATGGACAAAGCGGCTGTACGCGTTTGGTCGCCGAAACTTTCACTTCATGTTAAGTTTGACTTGTCAAAACTAAGTTTGACCAATAATTTATTATCCGGCGAAGTAAAATCTATTCACAATGTGACTCTTTATTATGCTGTTATTTTCAAAGATAAAAAAATCGAAACACTGCGCAAAGAACTGTCGACAGGAAATGTTGATTGCAACGGTTTTACAGTTTTCTGGGCTGACTCCGTGGCTGATCTGAAATTGTTAAGCAAACAAATAGCTGATTGGAAAACATCACAAAAAACCGCAGATGCCTGGGCGAAAAACAAAACTAAAAACGGTCGCGTTTCCGGACCTGCTAAACTTGCGAATCGCACCGATATCGATAAACGAACTTTTCTTACCATGGGATTTCAGTTCGGAGGAACATACGCTGCTCTTGATGGCGGTTACCAAGCTATCTGGGTGCGAGACACAACGATTGTAAATATTTGCACAGCGCTTTCCGGCGATCCTCAATTTTTAAAACGCTGGACTCCGTATTTGCTTGCAAACCCAACACCTGCAGAAGTTGAAGGTAAAAAATACAAAACTTTCATCATCGCCCCTTATGCCGGCAGACATATTTTCAAAATGGAAGATGATGGGCCGGCTTACGCGATTCTTTCCGCTTACGCTTACTGGAAACTGCTTGGCGATGATAGTAAACTCGCTGAATGGTACAAAACACTTGACAGCGCGATGCAATTTTTAGCGGTCAAATCTTATAGCAAAAAAATGGGACTTTATAGTGAATCGTTCATTAACGAAGCACCTTTAAAAGAATCGCCATATTGGAAAGATGAAAAAGTTCCCGGATTGAAAATCGGCGATGATTGGCCTATGCGTGTTTACAGTATTTACATTAATAATTTGATGTACGCCAGCCATTTAATGATGGGAGAAATGGCGATTGCTCTTAACAAAAATTCCAAAAGCAAAAAACATTTTGAGCAAGCTGAAAAATTAGCAAAAACTATTGATAAAAAATTATGGAATCCAAAAGAAAACATCTATTGGACGGGCATCGCAGTTATGGATGACGGCAAAGAAATTCTTGTTGACTTAACTTATTTCGACATCTTTTTAGATTACGCCTGGGCTTTCGCGCTGTATCCAATTACGCCAAACGCGAAAAGGAGTCTTGATTCTATAAATTTTATGATGAACCCTCGGCTCCCTGATTCACCTTTCAGCACAACAAAACATCACACAAGTATTCCGTACGGTTATTCAGCTTGTGTTTACACCTGGGGCGGCGAATTCAAAAAAGCTAAAACCGCTCTTGAATATCTTGCCGATGCGTCCCAGCGTCTCGGTTATAACCCCACTATGAAAGCTTTATACGCGATGAAAGGCGCGATGTTCGAGTGGACAACAATTTTTCATTGTCATCGTCCGCAAGTTTTTTCGGCTGCGCCTTGTCTTTATGGAATTGTTTCCCTCGGCGCGTCCGTAGATTATAACGGTGTAAATATCATGCCGTCAGGTTATCTTAATAGAATTGATGATTTGATTTTCAAAAAGTCTGTTCTGAATATTGATTTAAAAACACCGAAAAATCTTGGCGGAATTGTTGTGGATGATAAAGAAGTGCCTTATACTTTACGTATTCCATCTAATTTATTGACACCCGGAACTCACCAAATAAGTTTTCTTAATAAAAAATGTCAGCCATTGCTGCTTTACACAAATCTTGAACTTTTGGATGTTAAAGACTCTTCAGAAAGTGTTGAATACACAATAAACGGTTATGGAAATGGCGTGTTAAGATTCAAAAATGTGAGCCGAGATAAAATTAGCGCAACAGACATCTCAGGCAAACCGGTAGCGTTTGATTACATTCCATCACCAACCGGTGATTTTATTCAAATAACGACAAAAGGAAAACCTATAACTCTGAAAATAAAAAAACAATAACCACTGAAAATTATGAACTTAAAGCAAAACATTCGATTCATTCTATGTGTGTTAACTGTAATTTTCATCTATTCGACAACTACAATGGCAAAAAGACAAATAATTAATTTTGATGGTGAGTGGCTTGTTGAACAAGGCAGCCTGGATAAAATTCCAACTTCCTTTAGACACAAAGTTAAAGTGCCCGGGGTTTTAGACCTTGCGGAACCAAAATTTAAGCAAGTTGGTGTTACAAACTCACTAAGGGAAGCGTTCTGGTATTGCAAAACATTTAAACTAAAAGGAACTGTTCCTGAAATTGCACAGCTGAAAATTAACAAGGCAAAATACGGAACAAAAGTTTTTCTTAATGGGAATGTTGTTGGTGAACATCTGCCATGTTTTAATCCGGGATATTTTAATCTCAAACCTTATCTTCGTGGTAATAATATTGCTAACAAACTTGTTGTTCGTGTTGGTGCAACAGAACAATCTGTGCCTGAATCAGTTGTGCGTGGAATGGACAGGGAAAAGCGCGTTTATCTTCCCGGAATATATGATTCCGTAAATCTAATTTTAACGGACTCACCTTATATAAAAAAAGTGCAGATTAAACCTGTTTTAGCAGCTGATGAAAACACAATCGAAGTATGGACAGATGTAAAAAATGCCGAAAATTTTGCTGCGAAAAATGTTAAACTTCGTTTTGAAGTTTTGGAAAAAAACAGCGGAAAAATTATTGCCGAACTTTCCGGGAAACCTGAAACTTTCAAAGAAAAATCTGTTCGTTCGTTTCATAATATTATAAAAATTCCAAATGCGAAATTGTGGTTGCCGGAAAATCCTTTTCTTTATGTTTTAAAAACTTATGTTGAGACAGATAAAATATCTGACGATTTTTCTGAAACTTTTGGTATGCGGGAATTTAAATTCAATCCGAAAACTAATCGCGCGGAACTCAATAGTAAAGTAACATATCTTAACGGTTCAAACTTTTGTGTTTTCAGATTTCTCGAAGATCCTTTACACGGTTATAAACTTTGGGATAAAAAATGGGTGCGAAAACTTCATAAAAAATTAAAAGAAATGCATTGGAATTCCGTGCGATACTGCATCGGTTTTCCACCTGAATTTTGGTACGATATCGCTGACGAAGAAGGAATTCTTGTGCAGGATGAATTCCCTATATGGCTGCCGGAACTTCCTGAAGAGCTGACAGTTGATTGCCTGACAAATGAGTTTACCGAATGGATTGAAAATCATGTAAATCATCCATGTGTAATAATTTGGGACGCATGCAATGAGACACCGCCTGAAGCTGCTGCAAGAATTGCAAAAGCTATAGAAAAAGTTCGCGATCTGGACAAATCCGACAGACCATGGGAAAACAGTCTCGGAGGACAGGCACGTGAAACGGATTGTTTTGAAAGCCATCCTTACCGTTTTATTCGAAAGGAATTTAAATTGAGTGATTTAACTAATATGGACACATGGCCAAGCGGTTATTGGTGCGCTCCGGAAAATAAAGGCTGCAACGTTATCATAAATGAATACGCGTGGCTTTGGCTAAATCGCGATGGCTCTTCATGCAAGTTAACTGTGCCGCAATATAATAATCTTGTTGGTGAAAATGCTTCACCGGAAGATAAACGAAAATATTACGGGCTGGCTACCGCGGCATTAACAGAATTCTGGAGATCGTATCGAAGAGTTGCAGGCGTACAACATTTTTGCGGACTTGGATATTCCCGACCGAACGGATTTACCTGTGACAACTGGACAGATTTGGATTCACTCAAATTTGAACCTCATTTTTTCGAATATGTCAGCGATTCTTTTTCCCCTGTAGGGTTAATGCTGGAACTTTGGCCTGACGAAAAAGGAGTGAAAGCGGGAAATAAAATCGCGTTTAATGTTCCGGTAATTAATGATACTCAGGAAGAATGGAATGGAGATGTTAAAGTCAGCATATTGAGTAGTGAAGGAAAAGTTTATAAAGAGATTTTTAAAAAATATAAAGTTCCTGCTTTGGGTCGCGAATACCATCGGTTCGCTATGACTTATCCTACAAATTCCGGAAATTACCGGATTGAAGCTGAACTGAAATTTAATAAAGATAATGTAAAAAGCGTGCGAGAGTTTAAGGTGAAATAAATCAATATTAATACTAAATAGTTTATAAAAAAAATTATAAAAATTTGAAAGTCTTGCAATTTGAAAACTAATATGGTATACTATGTCTGAACATTTAAACATATAAACAAAAGGCGTTTTCCGCAGGGGGGGACTTTTAACAACTAATGTTAATCAAACATTCTTATTTCCCTGCAAAATAAGAATAATAAAAAAGGAGACAAATTATGAAAAAAACTCTTGTTTTCTCATTGATGGCAGTTATGCTTTGTATGAGCTTGAATGCCGCAACACTCGCCTACTGGAGGTTCGAAGATGGAACAAACGGAACTGCACATACCGGCGATAACGATGACTGGTATGCAGATTCATCAGGCAACGGCAATGCTATGTCAACGGTTGACTCAGCATCAAGACCAATTGCAACAAATGATGTACCGTTTTCAGTTGTTCCTCAAACCGCACAAGCCAACAATCTCGCCCTTGACTTTGGAAACTGGAACAGCTACATTACAACAACCGGCAGCAAGATGATTGACACTAAAAATCTTTCTAACGGTTGGACAGTAGAAGCTTCAGTAAAGTTTCATTCTCTCGGTGCAGGATGGCCGGGAGTAGTAACTAAAACCGGTCGCCCACCCGGTCCTGGCGCTCCTCCGCTTTTTATGAAATTGATTGCATTGTCACCGGCATTTTTACAATGTGATTTTTTTAGTGATGACGATGCGGAACATTGGTTTGATGGACGTTCCGGATATGGCGGAACCGGAGAACTTCCTATTGCAGTTGACACATGGTATAATCTTGCTTTTGTGTATGACGGAACAAATGTAGCTAAATTTTATATTAAAGAAGCTACGGATTTAACATATGAATGGGAAGCCACTTCTCAGCAGAGCGGTATAGGTGATGCTACGCTCCATTGGGACACACCATGGGTGGTAGGCTGTACAATGTGGGATAATAATCTGATTGACTTTGCTGATGGCGTAATTGACGAAGTTAGAATTAGCGATGAACCTTTGGAACCCACACAGTTTCTCGCGGTCGTGCCGGAACCTTGTTTGGCGATTGGCGGAATGGCGCTTGCATTACTTGCGTTTCGCAAAGTAAACCGCATTTCTTAGTGCGGTAATTTATGTGGAGGGACGTTGTCATGCCCGGAGAATTTCGGGTCCTCAACGTCCTAACTAGCGAAAACCTTTATTCAATAAATTAGTTACGCGGATTAGGTCGCTGGGGACGGCGACCCTCCATTTATTAATTTTAAAAAACAAAACAAAGGAAATGTTATGAAAAAGCGAGTAAATAATTTAAAAAAAATTCCCCTCATTCCCTTTATAAAAGGGGGGATTATTGCAATCTTCGCATTGATATTTTTTACAAACCAGGAAATATCTGCTAAAACTATTGCTTATTGGAGGTTTGAAAATGGAACTGCAGGCGTGCAGCACACCGGCACTAACGATGATTTTTATGTAGATTCTTCAGGGAACAGCAACGCCATGTCGAATATTCCAACAGAAGACGCGCCAACTGCAACGGATGATATTCCGTTTGCTACTGTTCCTGTAACCGGCGAACCTAACACTCTCGCTTTGGATTTTGTTCCTAACAGCGTTATTCTTACACAAAATGACATAACAAATAAAATGGTGGATTCTTATGTCTTTTCTAATGGATGGACAATAGAAGCTACGGTAAAATTCAATGACGGATTCGGAAACGGCTGGCCTGTTATAGTCGGCAAAGACGGAAATCCGGGCGGCGGAGCCCCGCCATTTTTTCTTAAATTAATAAAATTTGACCCACCGTTCATTCAAGCTGATTTTTTTAGCGATGATAATGTCGAACATTGGTTTGACGGGCGTAGCTGTTGTGGAGGTTCCGGCGAAACTGAAATTTTTCCTGATAAATGGTATAACCTTGCTGTTACTTATGACGGTTCAAATGTTGCAAAACTTTATATTAAGGAAGAAACGGATATTGAATATGAGCTTGAAGCAACTTCTCAGCAAAGCAATATAGGACCAGCTACTTTTCCTTGGGATACTCACTGGTCAATTGGCCGTGGAATGTGGGGCGGGGGAGTAGCGGATTGGGTCGATGGAACAATTGACGAAGTTCGTATTAGTGATGTAGCCCTTGATCCGACTCAATTTGTAGCTTACACAGAAATTCTTGTTCCGCAACCGCCGTCTTTTAAAGAAATATCTTATTCTCCATATCCTGAGCCGCTGGATACAGACGAAGTAACAATTTCTGCCAACATTACAACTGCAAATTCAACTTTGACAAATGTTACTTATGAATATAGTGTTGATGGCGGGGCTTGGCAGGGACCTTTTCCAATGGCAACAAACACAACTCCGGACGCGTATGTAGGCAACATAATCAGTCAGGTTCATTATTCAGTAGTTTCATTCAAAATGAGAGCCGAAAATACTGATGGAATGTCTTCTACAACAGAAGTTTATAAATATACAGTTTGTGAAGATATCCCATGGAAAACTGTTCTTGTTTCTAGCAATGCGGTTGCTGGAGGATATAATATGGCGTCTATGTCTGTTGCCCCTGAAGGCTTTGCGGGGTTTGTTTATAGATCGGCAGTAGAAAACAAAGCCCAATATATTGAAGAATCCGAGCTTGGCGTTATGAAACCTTCGGTAAACATTTCTATTGATTCAG
>QMOL01000038.1 GCA_003648225.1 Chlamydiota bacterium | reverse complement strand
TTAATAAGAGTCGGCATTCCCCATAAACCGGAAATAGCCGGGAAAGGTGGTTTGGGGGTCGGCTGACCACGTTTTCCTTCGATTGAACGAAGAAGCGCTGTCTCTTCACCGCAAACAAAAGCGCCCGCGCCAACACGCAGTTCAATATCGAAAGAAAAATCTGTTTCAAAAACATTATTACCGAGAAGTCCCATTTCTTTTGCTTGAACAACCGCTTTTTCTATTCGCTCAATTGCGAGCGGATATTCAGCGCGGCAATAAACAACACCATGATCGGAGCCTATTGCATAACCTGCGATTGCCATAGCTTCGATAACGCGATGCGGGTCTCCTTCGAGGATATTTCTATCCATAAACGCGCCTGGATCGCCTTCATCCGCGTTACATACGACGTATTTTTTTTCGCCTCGTGCTTTAGCGACAAAACCCCATTTAACACCGGTAGGGAATCCACCACCACCGCGGCCGCGCAATCCCGAACGAGTGATTTCGTCCACAACTTCTTCCGGTTTCATTTCAGTAACAACTTTACCGAGGGCCAGATAACCATCGCGGGCAATATATTCATCGATTGATTCCGGATTAATCACGCCGGCGTTTTCCATAACAATGCGCACTTCCTGCCCTTTAAAAAAGTTGGCTTTGCGCATATTATCGAGAACATCTTTGGCGTCAAGTGAATCATCAATCAATCGTTTAACAGGTCGTCCTTTAAGAAAATGTTCTTCGACGATTTCCTCAACATCATCGACGGTAACTTTACCGTAAAGGATATTATCGGGATAAATCATCATAACGGGCGCTTGTTTACAATAGCCCACACAATCATCAGCCGTCGAAATCTTAATTTCGTCATTAAGGCCGAATTGAACCAGTCTGGATCTTAAAGCCGATTCGACAGCCGAAGCGCCTTTTTTTTCGCAGACTTTACCTGTACACATTAATACTCTTAAGCGTGCTGTAGCCATTTCTACTCCGAAGCTGGTTTATTGCCGACGTCCCCGGGGACAGCGACACGATATGAAGTTAAAATTTTACCGTTTACAATTTGAGTTTCAAGAAGTTCTTTTATCATTTCCGGTTTAAGCTTTCCATAAACAACTTTTTCATCGTTGTGATATATCGCGCATACCGGTTCAATATCATCTAATCCAAAACTTCCGGATTGAGTTACAAGAACATTAAGTTCGAGTTTTTCAACCTCTTCAATTATTGTTTTAAGAATTTCTCGCGCGCCGTAAAGGATACCGCTGGTTCCCATACTTACAACGATTTTCCATTCTGCTTGTGAAGCGTCAGCGTTTCTCTTTTCTAATTTAGCCGATGCTTTCTCTCTTATAGCTTTTAATTCGTCGAGTTTCATTTTATTTAAGATTTTTTATTTAATTAGTAGTTCGTAGTCTGTAGTTTATTTTGTTTGGTTGCTTTAAATTTCAAATTTTAATTCATTCCTAAACCACTCTTTTAATTCAGAGCTCTGCCATATTGATTCCGCGTCATCGCCAAGCATTTTGCGCACAGGCCGTGTATCAAACACCTTATTATTTTCATCATTTTTTCTTGTGAACCGGAAATCTATCTTTGGATTTGCGATTACAAGATTTAATATTGTTTCTTCTAAATTACCTACAGGCGGCTGATCAATATTATTATAAGGAAATTTTCCCGTTACAACTGTTCCGATTCCCAACTTGGATTTTAGCCTGAATTTTCCTTCGCAACTTTCAATAAGCTGTTTAAAAAAAGGCAACCCTAATCCTATTTTCTTCTTCCTCTCAACTTTTGAAGTCATAAACGGATCAATCGCTTTTGTAATAACTTCTTCCGACATCCCTTTTCCGTTATCCGCTACGGTTATACTTACAAGATTTTCGGTTTTAAATTCAAAGAGCCAAATTTTTATAAGTTTAGCATCGGCAGTTATTGAATTTTGTACAAGATCAAGCACAAATAACGATAACTCGTACATTATAATCCCGATGTAAAATTACTACGCGGACTGTTTACTTTCTTCCGCCACAATATTTTTATATTCATCAATAATAGCGCGAACTTTTGCCGGCGATATCAATTTATCATATACTTTGTCATTTACCATCATAACCGGCGCTAATCCGCACGCGCCGATGCAGCGCACAGCTTCGAGGCTGAACATCATATTTTCGGTGACTTCTCCCATATCAATTCCAAGGTTTTCTTTAATAACATCTACAATCATTTTGCCGCCCCGAATGTAGCATGCTGTTCCGAGACAAACTTTGAACTGATATTTACCTTTCGGTTTCAGGTGGAAAAGATGGTAGAAAGTTGCAACGCCATAAACCTCGCTGCTTGGTTTTTTTAGTTTGTCGGCAACATAATTTAAAACATCAATTGGAAGATAACCGAAAATCCCTTGTGCACCATGGAGAATTTGAATAAGCGGTCCGGGAAGGTCTTTATTTTCTTTAATCAGTTCATCGAGCTGTTTGTAGAGTTCTTTATTTTCTTTCTCGTTCATGTTTTAAGTTTGGTAATATTGTTATCAAAAATATTTCTGTAATAATAACTCGCCGGCACAAACCAAAAGCCGGAATGATTAAGTTGGACACAAATTATATTGAATTCATCATAATTTGTCAAGGACAATTTTTCGCCCCCCCCTAAGCTAAAAAATTTTAATTCGTATTAGCTCACCTACTTCGGCATCGGCTGCTCATCAACCGTTGGACCGTTAATCTTAATAATATCGGCCCCGCCATCGGATCTTTTTTCAAAGATTACTCTGTCAATTGCAAGTCTTCGCGGTGTCGGTTTTTCTAAATCACAGTGAACATGATAAGCAAGAAAAATTTCACTGCCATCCGGCGATTCGATAAACATGCCGTTCCCCGGTCCGTTCACTTTATCACTTCGCTTAATAATCGGTTTTGTATATTTTTCCCACGGGCCGAGTGGACTTTTTGATGTCGCATAGCCTATAGAATATTCTTTGCTCAAAAAATGGTTTGCCGTATAAACTAAATAATAAATTCCTTTGCGTTTGAATGTGTAAGGCCCTTCGGTAACCGGCCAATAAGGTTCATAAGGACCTTTTTCCCAAGGAAGTTCCGGTCGAATACATTCCGTCACTGTATCTTCTTTTATAGAAATCATGTCTTCATTGAATTCCGCGGCGTAAATAATATTTCCTTTATCAAATCGCACAAAATAAAAATACGATTTCCCGTCATCATCGTTAAAAGCTCCAGCATCAATTTCTCGGAAATCGTGCATCGGCTTTTTGATCTCCTGCTTGAATGGGCCGAGCGGTGAATCGCTTACTGCCGCGATTAAATGTTCTTCGGCGGTAGGATACATATAAAACTTACCGTTTTTTTTAATAACCTCGCCTGCCCAAAACCATTTTTCGCCCCAAACATCGTTTTTATGAAGAGCAAACCCGTTAGGCGCGTTTCCGTATGGGCCTTCCCAATTCACTAAATCTGTGGATTTATAAACAGGGATGCCGATATCTGCATCTGATGTTTCTGCAGTACAATAAAGATAATAAATTCCTCTATGTTTTAAAACACAAGGATCGGCACAGGTTTTAATTAAGTCTCTTGAATTACTGTAGGTTTTCATATGTTGCATAGATACATTGTCCTTTGGATTATGATATAACAAAACTGTTCCTTTGAGGGGAATCTCTAATAAATTTAAATATTTTTAGATTTAACTGCAGGAATTTGGAAAGTTTTTATCTGTTTTGATATCTTTCAACATCATTTATTTTAATATAATCTTCATTTTCTTTCTCAATATCAATTATAAATCGTTTTTTTCTTGAAGCAAGAATATGATCAGTAATACTCGTTGGCTTCTTCTCGGAAGAGGTGTCTGATTTTAATATCTGCGCTTCAACTTCAACCGTGAAAGCGCTGGAATCAAGTGCGAGAATATTCGCGCATTTTTCAAATATTTCCGGAGTAATTCCTTTAACTTTAAGCACATCACCGAGTTTTTGATACGGTTTTAAAGTTTTCTTTCCATTGCCGTTAATTCCTTCAAAAATATTTTTTGCAAGCTCGGCATTTATTCCCGGCAAACTTGCAAGCAAACGTTTAGACGCGGTATTAATATTAACCCGGCCCGGCACCGGAATCGGAGTAACAAGCGCATAGTTAAACCAAGCTATGCCGGATTGTTTTCCTCCGGTGCCGACTAAAGCTTTTCCTGTTTTATCCCCGGTATTTCTTTCAGTGACATTATGAGCGGTCAGGCGAAGTTTAATATTGCCGTCACCGGAAATATTTTCGGGTTTGATTTTACCGGCATTAAACGAATCTTGTTTACCATATTGCGCTTTTTGCTTAAGAGTATCAAATTCTTTAGTGCTATAATTCCAGACTGCAACATCGAGTGACGCGTTGTTATTTTCCTCAAGAAATTCGGTTGTGTCAATCGCGTCATTTAATCCGTAAATATAAAGACTGTAAGTCCCGGGATAAAGAATCACGTTTTTCCATGTCCAGACAGCCGAAGTTCCGCTTTTTCTTGTGTAGCACATTGGTGTTGCATAACCAGGACCAATTGAGAATTTATCTTCTTTATTTGGTTTTAGCAACTTACGATTTGGCGCGGAACGTGGAATAAATTTCGAGTTCCGTTGCCCAATAGTAATTGTATTTTTAGAATTACCGACAATCGGATATTTTTCTCCTCGAAGCGGGCCGGTGAGAAATCTGAGTGTATTGCCCGCCCATTTATTTTCCTGCCAATCACCGTTTTTACAAGTAATCGACCGTAAAGTTGAAAATTCAACCTCATCATACGCCTGTTTCCAGCCCGTTCTGACCACATCACCGAGGCATGATTCCAAACGAACATAAGACGAGTCCATAACATTAGCGAGTCCGCGAAGCGCGTTAAGTCCTTTTGAAATATCTCCGCTGTCAGCAACACGCTGGAAATTTCCTCCTGTTGTAACGCGACCAAGTTCAGCTATACTGCCAAAGGGACCGTTTTTGATGAAGAATTTATCACTGCGATGTGAAAGCATAGCTTTATTTCGCGCTTTGTTTTCTGTTCCTCCTATAGAAGGTTTTTGTCTTTTAATCCATATAGTTTTAGTCGGATCAATTTTTTCCGTGCTTAAGCCGAGTTCATCGGGTTTTAACTTACCGTAATCAACTGTTCTGGCACAAACCTGATCGTATTCATTTTTAAGAGTAAGAGAAACCATGCCACCTGACGCCGGTAAACCGAGAATCATAACTTTCGCTTTTTTTAGTTTTTTCATATCACCAAAGTACCAGACAAAGAATTCATTTTTTGCCTGAAAGCCTGTTGCATTTTTTACCGGAGCGAAAACATTATTCCAACTATAGGGGTCACTTTTATTATCCGGATCTATGAATTTAACGGTTTCATTTCTGAAAACTTCTTTAGTGTCAAAATTAAAGTTAGATAGTCTGATAGACAAACCTTGTCCCGGAATAAGTTTTACTTTTTCAATATCATAAGCAACACCCCAGTTTTGTTCATCCATTTGAAAAACAGGAACTTGTTCATCAGCTTTTGATCCCCATTTGTTGTCGGCATTTCCATACCAGTCATCAAAAAGTTGAGTGTCATTAACAAGATAAAAATGTCCGCCGGGCTGCACAACCGGATTATTATCAACAATACGTCGGCGAAGCTTTTGATCATAATATGCCGTGTCATGAATCTTTCCAATTTGAGTTGCCAGGCTGCCGGTGTTACAAATAACACGCCAGTTTGCAAGAGAAACCGGCGTGGCAGAAGCATTGTACATCTCCGCAACTTCCGGAGCGAGTAATCGGATATAAGTAAGCATTTGGCCTTTTTTTGCGAGGCGCGAAACATCCGGAGATGAAGTTACAAGAACATTCATCCATCCACCGGACTTTGTTTTCATTGGTTTACCATTGTTACATACCCACATCCTTTTTTCAAACTTTTTATCAATCGCCCACTCTCCGCCAATATCCTGTGAAACACCTAATAAATCCGAATAGCCTTTCATTCCGCTCTCGCCATCAGTAGGACGTGATTCGGGCAATCTTCCGAAAATAATTTTATAGTATTTTCCTGCAACCGGTTGTCGTGAACGCAACAAAAACATTTGATTTGCTTTTGGCACCCAGGCGATGCTGGCATGTCCGTTTGCCCATGAATTAATGGAAATGCTCAAATCGTAATATGAGTTTGACATACCGATAGAATTAAGCATTCTTATGAACTCATATCGTGAGCTTTTGCTATAAGCATTTTTATTTTCAAAAGTGATTGATTTTTCATCACCACTGACAATTTTAAAAACTCCGACTGCTTTGTTATATTCATCTTTATTGCCATTTGTCTGCCATCTGTAAATTGAAACAAGAGAATCTTTAAAATAATTTTTCGGAAAATCAGGGCGGTTTTTTGCTCCGTCTTTCATATTCAATTTTCTGAGAATATTCAACATTTCTTTACAGTGATTCCTAAATACAGCGCTGCTTGGAAACTGCGTTTCCGTAGGTGAACTATTGTTAGGCCACGAAAAATAACTTTTACCGCCGGGAGGAATACGTTCGGGAATTTTTTTTGAAGCACTCATATAAAGAGTTCCATCAATATTATTACCGTCAGAGCCAATTGTATCACCAAATTCTATTGTAATTTTGTTACCGTTTATTTTAAGTCTTCCGTTCGTTTTCGTTCCTTTTTTCCTAATTCTCCACATCTTTCTGGGATCAAGATTTTGAAATCGTTTAGAAAGCATTGAAGGTGAATCAGGAATACAGCCGTACATAGAATCCACGCAATAAATAGGACGTTTATCATCAACCATACCAAATTTTTCTTTCCAAAAACCGGACGGTACCCACCATGTCCCAAGCCTCGCGTAAACCAGATCGAGTGTTGTTGATTCATCATTGGCAAGAAGTTCATTGAAGCAAACCGCTTCAACACCGTAAGTTGAACCGAGAGTTGAAAGAACATGATTTTCGTCGCGATAATCAATAATATTTGCAGCCAGTTGCTGTTGCCTGGTTGAATTCGGTTCAAACGGTGTATCGGCATTAGCCTTGATCAAAAGCTTTCGACATTCACGCACAGTAATACTATTTATATCGGAAGGTATTTTATTAGGAAGCGTTGGTGAACCGGGCTTATCGACAGAATAAATAGTAGCTCTTTTTGGGATTTCTTTCATAATTCCGGCGCGAAGATTTGCTGAAATATTTTTATTCCCGATAATTACATTCATCATTTCTGTCATGCTGCTGAATTTTGTGTCATCTCCTTTGAGATGCTCAGCCGAATATTCTTTGGGGTCGTTTATTCCTTCATCGTCTTCATCAATTATTCCGTTGGCATTGTTATCAATTCCATCAGCCATTAAAATAAGATTGTTTTGGTCGTCATCACCGCGGGTTCCCGGCAGATTATTTTTTCCGTATTTGTATTTTATTATTTTTTCGGCTGATTTGCGTGGAATGCCAAGCGCGTTGGGGAGATTAATTTCTCCTGTATCCCAACCTGTGCCTTTAGAGTTATTAAGAAGAAAAGCTTTATTAACATTAACTTTTGCAGCTTCGTCTTCGATATTAATTTTATATCTTCCAAAAACACTTCCTGTTTTATCTTTAACAACATACCATTTCGGCTTTGTGGAATTAGCAATCTCAGGAACTATATTATTTTTCTTCGCGTCAAGTTCTGCTACGGTAATAATCGCTTTTGCCTGTTCAAGACCGGAATTTATAAGCATATCAAGCTGCTGCGATTTCATTTGAACATCACTCTGCTTATTTTCAATGTTCATAAGAGCCGTAAAACTCGCCGCCATAATCGCGAGCACAACAAGAATGGCAAGTACAGCCACAAGCGCGATGCCACGGTTTGAATCAGTCCGTGCTCCGTGATTCGCGAGCCTTTTGAATGCCGGGATATCACGTAAATTTCCGGAAAGAATTCCTCTTTTTTTAAAATAAAACATTCTTGTTTCTCGTTGGGAATGGGCTATTAGGATATCCATTTTCTTTATAAATTCGATTGGTTTGATAATATCATATAATTATTATACCAAACAATTGGAAAAACAACTATAACAATTGTCTGAAAATTAACACTATTATGGTCGTGCAAATTTTAAATCAGTTCTCTACCGGTACAAATAAAATTATAAACGGTGTGCCTTTCGACCAGCAGCTCCATTGCCCCAAGCTATTTTGATAACGAACCCGCCAGTAATTTGTTCCCAAAGGAATAGCTCTTGCCGGAGGTATGAAAGACTCGGTTGGAACAGTTTTCCCCGAATCCCAAATTAATGATTTAAATTTTTTATGATTAGAAACTTGCCATTGACTCGCTGCAAATGGATATCCAAGCGGACTTTTGAATTTAGTCGCGAAAAATTTCACGGGGGCAATAATAACTTTTTTATATTCTATCGGAAATATATTTTCCGGAGCGTCTAAACTTCCAACAAAAGGCGCACCGGTATTAAATTTAAACAGGTCGGCTTGACCTCCGTTTAAAGTTATTACAACAAAATATTTATTCCTGCCAATATGTTTTAATTTGATCTTTTCAATTTTTCCCGTTTGACGGTTTATACGTTGCAAACTTTTGATATTTGTATTCCCGAAATCAAAATCAAGGCGAATTTTTTGCTTTAATTTGTTAGGAGAAGTATTAGTTGCAGCCAATCCGTTTAGAACCATAAAATACAATTGATTACTATACACCGGTCCATCAAAACTTTCATCAAGCGGTTTAAAATATCCAATCCAAACATTATTTTTAGATGAATTTATTTTCGTGATGTATGGATCAACTTTATTATTCCATTTCTTTACATAATCAGGAATCTTATCCGCAATAACCCAAACATTACTCCCGCATGAAATTAATCTTTCCAAGGCAGGTGCAATATTAAGTATTTGAAAATTATTCGAAGCAGCCTGAAAGAAATTCCTGTTAGGTTTTCTATCGCCTCCATCGTCAAAAAGTTGCGTGAACATTTTATTTGACGGCAATTGATTGTAAAAGAAAGCAACAAGAAATTTATATCCGTATAATAATGGCAAAAACTGCGTCAGTGTTAATTCTGAAGAACTTAACGGAATGTTTGTATTCAAAGTATAAGTTTGAAAATAACAGCCGTAAGGAATCGGCTTCTCCCCGCTGCCGTCTAAACCGCCCATTGCTAATCCTCTAAATCTTCCAAGAGAATGATACCATTGCTTTAAACCACCTCCTTCAACATCACCGCGAAACGGGTAACAGTCCATAACCAGCATATCGGGTTTGGTAATTGCAAGATAGTTCGTTAGTTCAGTATCGGTATTCCAAGTCATCCCCGCGAAGTTACCGTAATTAATAACATTGGGATAACAATTTTTCCAGATATCAAAAGTTTTTTTGAAATAAAATATAACATTTGTGTCTCTTATATTCCGCTCATCGCCGGCTTGAAGAGAGACAAGATAAGGTGAATAGGATCTTTCCCAGGATTTAAGGTACGGTCCGTTAGTACTGATAATATCATTCCAGGAAATCCATCTTGCCCATGGTGATTTTGGTGTTAAATATTGCGGGTCGGCACCTTCGTGGGTATTTGGAGTAGTAAAATTCGATTCTTTCCACCTATTTGTATCGAAAGTCTGTCCTGGCGGATAAAATTCCGGAAATAAAAGAGCTTGTATTTGTAATCCGTGTTTTAGAATAAGACGATGTCCTCTGTCAAGCGAGTTTGGT
Organism: Chlamydiota bacterium; assembly: GCA_003648225.1. Lineage (GTDB taxonomy): Bacteria > Auribacterota > UBA3054 > UBA3054 > B51-G9 > B51-G9. The sequence goes on along the minus strand of QMOL01000038.1, from coordinate 4,854 downwards.
ATTCCGTCGGAAGTCGCTAAAATAAGATTACAAAAGCAACAAACGGCAAGTATTATTATAATTTTAATAAATTTAAACACAGCTTTTTTGAGTTAATTAATTTTATTATCAAAACTTTCTCCATAAAATAATAAATAATAAATGATAATGTGTGATTGGAGGGTCATCGTCCCCGATGACCTTATTGTTTAGTTTTTCTGATGATAAATAATAAATAATAAATGATAATGTGTGATTGGAGGGTCATCGTCCCCGATGACCTTTATTATTTAGTTTTTCTAATGATAAATAATAAATAATAAATGATAAATGATAAATAGAAAGGCTCGGGAACTACTATTCCGCCAACTACAATATCACTCCCGTAAACCACAGGATTTTGCGGACCGGTAACTTCACCTTGATAACTCAGGAAAATTGAATTTACATCTCCGTTAAGCGTTCCGTCAAAAGAAAACAGAATGTTAGTATCAGTATCCAAAATGGCTCCTGTATCATAAACATTTACCGTAACACTGTTTTCCGCGGATGGCAAATCAAGATTTCCGGAAGGATAGATTAAATCCGCCGATTTTCCCACAGTTACTTCCCAGTCATAAAGGCTTCCTTCAGCCATGTTTAAACTGCCTTCAACCCACATGGTTCCAATACTGTTTCCGGGAACAACCGTTGCGCCGGCGGGAATTGTCAGTGAACCGCTTGTTCCGCCAACTGTCATATTATCAGCAACTTTGAGCAACTTACTGCTGCCTAATCCGGCAAGAATAAGGGTTCCGTTTGAAACAATTGTCGGTCCCGTATAATTGTTCGCACCGTGAAGTGTCAATGTTTCTTTACCAAGTTTTGTCAAGCCGCCATCCTGCGCCGCACCGAGAGCGGGATCGTGATAAAACGGCTGTAAAATTTCCCGCCCGTTTACGTTGTTAACTTCAATGAACGCTCCACCGGCCATAACAACATTGGACTGTCCCGCGGAAAACCAGTTTGTAAAACTGCCTTCATGTTCTCCTTCAACACCGTCAGATAGAATACCGCCGTTTAAATTCAGCAAACTTGTAGTTGCGGGATTCGCTGTAGCGGTCCAAAAACGTGCAGTTTCCAACTTGCCGCCCTTATTAAGATTGAGGGTTGTAACCATTGGTGCGTCAGCAAATCTTGTAACAAAATTCCGCGCGGTAGCACCATTGTCGATTGTCATTACCGCGTTAGCGCCCCAAATAAGGAATTCACTTGTAGCATTAACGTAAGTATTTGTGAGAACTAGTTCTGAACCGGTGTTAATTCCAAAATAAGGAATGATTGTGTGTGTGCCGCCTTCAATAATACATTTCCCATTATAAGAATACGCCCAGTTTGTGACAGTAACTCCACCGGTCGGTCCTGCCATTATTTTTACAAATTGTCCTGGGGGAGGAGTTATGCCGGCATCAAGAACTAAAACGGCAAGCTGTTGAGTATTATTGTTTAAATCAAAAATAACCGACTCGGGACCGCCTTGAAGATAGGTGTTATTTGCTAAGGTAAGCGCTGAAATCGCAAACGCGTTGTTGCAATTCGCTTCGAATCTCGGATTTGCCATCCAGGAAGCAAGGCGCGTATCTCCACCAGTGTAACTTCCCGGGGCATTTATGTTTATTACCTGAACAAGACCGGAGGCAGAGTGACCAAGAATATGCAAATCACCTGTTCCAACAATATTGCTGTTAATATTCAAGACACCGGAACCGCCGAGAGTAACACCTGCCCAAGCCGATTCACCGGTATCAAGATTAATGGTTCCGTTAAGATTATTAGTAGAATCGCCGCCGACGCCTTCATAAGCGTGTTCACCTTTAGCGATAATATTCGCGTTAACTGTAAAACTACCATTACCTAATTCAGGATGGATTCTGCCACCCTGATCAGTGCCCGGCGTAGTCGGTCCCTGGACAGTAATATCACCACTGTTCATCGCTATACCATTGCCAATATAAAGATTTTTGTTGTCGTTGACTGTTATAGTAGCGTTTGTAAAAGCATTGTCATCTGTGATGAGGATATTGCCATCAGCAATAGTAACATTTCCGCTGATAAAACTCGGCTGCGCCATAACAAGCCGACCGGGACCGCTCTTGGTAAAACCGGCGGTTCCGGCAAGTGCACCGCCAAACCCCGGGAAGCCAATATATGCGCCGGCAATGCTTGTCGAAACCGAAATCGTCGGTGTGCCAAGCAATGTGAGCGTTCCACCGGCAAGTACATACAATGCTGTAGGATCAGACGTATCCAAGTCAAAAACTACATTTTGAATTGTTGGGCCTGTCGCCATTGTTATTCCTTTTATACCATATACTCCTACCGTGTCTATTCCGTTCGTAAAATAAGCTGTGCTGCCCGCTCCGGAAGCAACTGTTCCTCCTGCCCAGGCAGCCGTTTCCGACCAGTCGCGCAAAGATGGATACACGTTAGTCGCAATCCACGAACCATCGGCTGCGAAGAGTGAAGCGGTTACAATAAGTGTAAAAATAATTATAATCTTTTTCATTTCCTCCTCCTGTTTGGTTATATGTTAGTTGTTAGTTGTTAATTTTTATTTTGAATGCCATTTTATTTTAGCAAATTCCGTGTTATCGTTCAAGACGCAATTATTTAGCCGATACACGATTTTTATAACTTACCTAAAAAATATCGCTTGAAATATGGTTGGTTAAATTTCTTATTCCGAATATTTTTGGTTTTTATCTTCGGTAGCTTGCATTTCTTGGCGTTCTTGGCGCCTTAGCGAGAGGAAAATATTGACAAAATCATTTATGACAAAATTATTAAATAATGAATGTTCATTTAATGATGAACATGCGAACATACGTTATTTCATTGCACAAATTAAAAATGAATTACAAGTTTAATAATAGAATTTACATTACAAGAGTTTTTCTATATAATATTGTAGATTAAGTAGAGACGGAGAATTAATTATGATTACAGCAGAAACTTTACATCCTCAATATTTAAAAACGGCAAATGGAGATTCACATTTTTGATTTTATACTGACACAAAATTTTCCGGCAAGATATACTAATTTAGTTACATCATCTTTAAAAGTCGCGAAGGATTATAATGAAACATGTAATTAATAAAAGTAAATTTATTGAATATGGATTATTAATATTAGTTTTGTTAGTTTTATTATTTTTATCTTTATGTAGTAAAACGCACATTAACGATCCGGCTAAAATAAAAAAATTCTTATTATATAAAGCCAGCAATACTTTAGAAAAAACAATTTTAGATAAATAGTTGCCAAATATCAATATGATGCGTTTGGAAATGAAGCTCCCGGATCAAGTGGCGGAGCATGGTTTGTTTACGAGCCGGAATACGCCCCGCGCTATTTATTCAGCACAAAAGAATATCTTTCTGACGCGGAACTTTATTTATACGCTTACCGCGTTTATGATCCGGTTGCCGGCAGGTGGACACAACGCGACCCCATCGACTATCAGGATTCGATAAATCTTTATCAGTTTTGCGGGAATAATCCGGTGAATGGATGGGATGTTGATGGGAGATTTGTAGTTACAGGAACAATGGCAGTTTATGCAGGTTATTTAGCTTTAGCCGGCGTTGCTGCATATATGATGACACCTGCTGGGCAACAGCAAACGCAAGAGTTGGGAGATGCATTATATGAAGGTGCTGCTAATATTTATTAAAGTGCAAGAGATGGTATTGGTTCTTTAATACAGTTGGCAAGTCCTTCAAGACGTGCATTTAATAATGCTTCTAAACAAATTAGTGTTGCAACGGAACATCTTGGCTATCTTGCAGGGAATGGACATGGAAAAAATCCAAATGATAGAAAAGCTAATGATGGTCACTGGAAAACCGAAATTAAAGCCGCCTTAAAAAACGCAAAAAGATATGCAAAACGTTGTACTAAGAAAGCAAAAGAAAAAGTGCTGGAGGAAGTTAAAAGGCTCGAAAAACAATTAAAGAAGTTTGACGATTAATAATTTTGAGGACAAAAAATGAATTATGATATAATTATTACTAATTTAGAACAAGCAAGTCAAGCATTACAAGATACAATATTAAAAATTCAAAAACAGAAGAATATTTTAGATGATGAAACAATAGAAGATGAGTTTGAAGTAAATTTACAACACATTTATCATCATCTTAATGTTGCTTGGAATGCAAGACGTGCATCAATACAAAAATACAGAAATATGAAAGATGCTGATTTTAATGAGTGGAGCAAATATCCATTATTAGAGCCATATTCAATGGAAGAGATAAATCCATTATCATGATTATATTCTGTTTACAGATTTCTTTATGATTCGCAGAATAGAAGAATCGGAATCGGTAATGGAACAAACGACAGTTCTTTAACTTGGGGCTACACAATCCATGACGGGAATATTCCTATTGCTGAAACTGATAATTCCGGTGAGGTTACAAGATGGTTTGTAAGGGGTGTAGGAATAGCCGAAGGCACCGGCGACATGATTGCGGGAATCATCGGTTCGGACTCAAGTGCAAAAGTAATATTTTATTTAAGCAATCATCGCGGGGACACATTGCTTGCTTATCGGGATGACAACGGGACAGAAACACTTGTAGCAAAATATCGTTATGATGCATTTGGCAATCGGCGGACTGATTCAAATTACTGCTACGAAAATCAGAATGAAACCGATAATTTACCACGCTACACATTCAGCACAAAAGAATATCTCTCTGACGCGGAACTTTATTTATATGTGTACAGAGTTTACGACCCAATCGCCGGACGGTGGACGCAAAGAGATCCGATAGACTATCAGGACAGTGTGAATTTATATCAGTTCTGCGGGAATAATCCGGTGAAT
>QMOL01000037.1 GCA_003648225.1 Chlamydiota bacterium | reverse complement strand
GATAAATGGGTTGGTCATACTTTACGATTTCTTACCGGTCCGCTTCGCGGTGAGAAATATCCTATTGTTTCCAACTCTAAAAATACAATTCTGCTCGCATCAAAAAATTCAAGATATATTCCAAGATCAGCGCCTAACAGAAAGGCATTAAAACCGAATAAAGGAAATAAATTTTCAATCGGACCGGCTTATGCCACCCCAATGTGTTATACAAGAAAATCCGGTGAGTCAGCCGCTTGGACATGGAAGAATGCGATTCCATATCCCGGAACATACAATTTATATATTTACGGTTTAAACGATGCAATTGACACAACGGAATTTCTTGAAGAAAATAATAACGCTTTACTTGACGTTGAAATTTGGAATTATCATACTAAAAAATTCGATGTATTGAAAAAAAGAGGGCAGTACGGTAAACAGGACTCTTTTAATGCAGGAAAAATAAAGCCTGAAAACATTTCAGGAGACGGAAGCGTTAAAATAAAATTAACGGCTCATAATGTTATTGAAAGAAATACTGAAGATAAAATCGGCGAAAAAATGAAGGGAAGCGGTGGACGGCAAACCGGTATCGCCTGGTTTAATTATGCTGTCATAACTCCTGTGCCGGTGCCGGGCAGAGTAAATATAAACACAGCACCGCCGCGATTACTTGCGGCTTTACCCGGTATTAATTCTGAATTAGCCGAAAATATTTTTGAAGGTCGTGATAGAAACAATAAGAAAAATTTAAAACCATACAAAACTCTCGGAGATTTATTTAAAGTTAATGGTATGACTCCGGATATATTCGAACGATGTGTTAATATTCTTTCACTTAACTCGGATGTTTTCACAGTTGAAGTTGAGGCGCAGCTCATCAAACCGGCACTTATGGATGGCCAACATTCCGAACTTAAAAATGCTGAAGATATAATTGCAACGCGGAAAAAACGGTTTGTAATTGAAACTGATAAAAAAGTTGATGGATATTCTGATATTATTGAAAAAGAGAGATATCCGGTAAGATAAAAAACAAAAGCACAATATTTCCAATGAAATGACGAATGTATTTCGTATGTTTATCATTTCGATTGTGAAATTAATTGTACTATGTATTCAAATCAAAGTAAATTAAAATCGAGAATTTCTTTATTTACAACTAAATGCGGTGATCGAAACAGTTGGTATGTATAAATAGTGTCAATCGGCTTCTTTTTGTTATTGAATTCAATAATGTTAATCTGATATACTATATTTTAAGCTGGAAAATCAAGCGATTTAACACTTAATCACTTAACAGCTTAACCAAATTAAATTAGCGATTAACTAACCAAATTGATGATAAAATTAGTTATATCATTATTGCCGAAATCAATTTCAAAAGTGTTGTTCGTTGAATCAATAACGGCTCCGTAACCAAGGTCAGTGTGATGAATTACAGCATTAGCATTTTCAGAAGCTATTAATATCGCGCCTGCAGCCAATGAATAAGTTTTCAACTGTTTTTTTAACTTTAATTTGCATTGAACATAAAATTTTGATATAATATTTATAACGTTTTTAATCAATCGGAATAAAGAAAAAAATTATCCTAATTTTTATTTTCAAATTTGGAGGCTTTAGTCATGAAAGTCTTGCACATTCTTTGGTTTTCAGTAGTCATATTTTCTTTTCAATCATTTGCACAATATAAAACTCAAATATTAAAACTGCATTCGGGTTGGAATGCTGTCTTTTTAGAAGTTCAGCTGGAACCTGCTGATTGTAATACGGTCTTTTCCGGGGTGCCGGTTGAAAGCGTTTGGGCGTGGAATAGAAAATTCAATTCGGTTCAATTTGTGCAGGACACATCGGAAATGTTTCCCGAGCAGCCGGAATGGTTAACGTGGTTTCCTAAGGGGCATCCAAAAGAATTTCTCAACAATTTATTTTCGTTTAGCGGCGGGAGAGCTTATCTTATAAAAATAGAAGAAGGATCGCCGGAAATAAATTTGACTGTAAAAGGCAAAGCGCAAACAGTAAAAAAACAGTGGTATCCCAATTCTTACAACCTTGCCGGATTTTATGTTGATGAAAATAAATCACCCTCTTTTAGCGAATATTTTTCGGGAGCAAATGCTCATTCAGGACAGCCGGTTTATAAATTAAGTTCATCAGGCGAATGGGAACTAATAACTGATCTATCAACTGAAAAGATCGAAAGCGGAAAAGCTTATTGGGTAAAATGTAAAGGAATATCGGATTTTTCCGGACCGGTAGAAGCTTCATTTCTTGGAAGTTCGAGCGTTGAATTTGGTAATAATTTGGTAGAAGCAGATGTTGAGATTGTAAATAAATCCGCGGTAGAGAAAACAGTGACTATTCGCGTGAAAAATTCCGAAGCGGCGCCTTCGGGGGAATTGCCCGTAGCCGGAAATATCCCGCTTTCATACTGGTTCAGTGATTTTGAAAACACAAAATTTCATTGGAAAAATATGCCGGAAAAATTAACTAAAATATTGAAGCCGGGTCAAAAATGGACACAGAGGTTTATCGTTCGTAGAAATGATATGCCGGGAACCGCTTCTTCAGGCGCGTTATTCCAGAATTTATTGGAAATTGAAGATGGAGCCGGCGCAAAAATTTATATGCCGATGACAGCGGAAAAAGCGCTTGACGCAAATTATCCCGGCGGGGAAAAACCGTTTCCGCGCAACGGTCTCTGGGTCGGCTACGCAATTCTTAATAAAGTGAGCATGGCGAACGGAACTTCAACGCCTCAACCGACATCTGCTCCATTGAGTTTTAGAATAATAGTGCATCAAAATTCAAATGGCGTTGCGCGGCTTTTGAGAAAAGCAACTGTAATGATGAAGCGCGCGGACACGACAAATCTTGTTGTGATAACCGATGATAAATTAATACCTCAATTTTTAAGCGGAGAAACATCGGATAATTCTGTTGAAGGGCAGCGATTCAGTTCTGTGGTTTTCGGAATGAGGCAACCTGAAGTTATGACTTATGATCAAGGAGGAAAATCGTTGTCAGCCGATGTTTTTATCGGTTATAATGATCCGTTAAGTCCGTTCAAACATTTGTATCACCCCGACCATAATAATTTAGAAAATTACGAAAAAAAATTGCCGGAAGGGGTTGAGTCTTTCGATGTAACAAGAAACATAAAATTACTTTTTTCCGCTGAACCGGTTGAAGGAGCTTCTGCAACCGCATGGGGCGACACAGTTGTCGGCGGAACTTATAACGAGGCGATTGACGGGCTGTATCACAAAACGCTGAATGTCAGCGGGAAATTTGTGCTGAATCAGGTGACAGACGCGGAGGAAAAGTTGATAACTGCTTGATCGTAAGTAATTTCGCATCAATAGGTGGCGGAATTTATATTTCATTTACAGGGACCGTCTCGCGAAGTGAACTTTTCGGAAATATTACTTATGTTCTCGGCGGAGCTGCTGCCTACCAAGACAAGGGCGGCGCTGTTTACTGTGATAACGGCGGCTTAATTGAATATTCACAATTGCATAATAATTATTCTCCAAACGGCTCCGCAATTTATTTTCTCTCTAATGGAAAAATTGAAAACTGTGAAATCTTTGATAATCACTCGGAATACTACGCTGCAATTTACTGCGAATTCGGCGGCGAAATTTCTTACTGCAAAATCTCAAATAACTCCGCACTGAACGGAGCGGGTATTTGTCTGACTTATGGCGGCTCTATTAGAAATTCTCTGATAATTAATAACCATGCCTCTAATGACGGCGGCGGAATCTATACGATCGGAAATGCTTTAATCGAAAGTTCGACTATTTCAAGCAATTGCGCGGATCATTTCGCCGGTGGTATTTATTTTGACTCTTCAGCTTCATTAAAAAATTCTATCATTTATCATAACTTCGCGGGTTATTCAAATAATTATTACTCTGCTTCAAGTCAGCCGGATTTCTTTTATTGCTGCTCTATTCCACTACCGACAGGTGAAGGGAATATCTCCGATAATCCAAAATTCGCGAATCCTTTCGCCGGATTCTTTAAACTCGCGACTAATTCACCGTGCATCAATGCAGGCTCTAATGCTTTATGGATGACTTCAGCTCCGGATTTGGAAGGGAAACCGAGAATAATTAATAAAATTGTCGATATGGGATGCTATGAATATACTAATGAACCGATTGTCTGGCTCTCTTATCGAATGATTGATTTCGGCGATGTTCTTGTTGATACTTTCGTTACATCTGTTTTTACTGTAGGTAATGCAGGTGACCAAATACTGAGCGGCGATGTTCAGAATATTCATGCCCCGTTCTTCGTTGATTATGGTACGCCGTTCACAATTGCCAGCTTGACAAATTCTGAATTGTCAATTCTGTTTGCACCGGATGAAATTTCAAATTATTTCGATGAAGTTTCTATTACCGGAGCTGAAAATTGCACACTTATTCTAAAAGGTAATGGCATACCGGAACCTTGCTGCTTACTATTTATCATTTATTATTTACTATTTGTTATTTTGGTGTGTAGAAATACAAGAATTGTTGCTTAAGCAACAATTATCTTTTCTGCAATTTATTTATTGAAACACCAAGAAGTTTCTTTGAGATTTTTGACAACTCTTTTTCACTCCCAATAAAATGATAAGTTTGGTGAATATGACTTAATGATTCACCGGGAGTTAATTTTGCCGCCGGTGATGAAGATTCAAGTTCATAAAGATTTCCGGGTTTGTTTCCCGGCGCTTCACCGTCATTGTAAGAATTAACCGCATCGCCCCGATAAGGGAATTCCTGAATTTTCATAAGAGAATTCACATAATCAGTATCGCCTTTTGGTTTGCTGTATTTTATAATTGTAAGAACTTTATTTTTCGCGTCATAACTCCCAAAAATATTTTTTGCGCGAAGAGGGGAGAGACCAATTTTGCTTGTGTGTCTCGCGTCACCTTTGAAAAGAACAGCTTTATCAGTAATTTTCAATCTGCCTTTTGGAACGTGTTCGCCGAAATAATCATCTTTAACGATCTCGCCTAAAACTTTTTCATCTCCTTTGTTATACGGAAAAATAACAGTCGTTTCATCAGTGGGTTTCATCATTCCGATGTTCCATATTGAAAGCAGCCCTGTTTCTTTTTTCCAAGGTTTGTCACCGGTATTAATTATTGTATTGTCGGAGAGAAATCCAACGCATTTTACCGAATCAGGAAATGATATTCCCAGTTTCTTTTTAATCTCTTTACGATTTAAAATTTTTATGTTTCTTAATACTTTTAATTTAAAAACAAAATGTGAATAATTGGTTATTATCATATCCTTTTCCATTTTTACTTCCAATGGAGTTCGCGATATGACTTCAAACGGCTCGGAATTAAACGGCGGGGGAGTAAACCATTTGTCAAACGGATCCCCAGGTAAATTATAAATCGAAAATTGACCAAATTGAGGACCAAGCCATAATCTGTCTTCACCGCCATACGAGTTTATAACAGGATCATTTACGCCCTACGCGATATGTCCGCGATTGACCCACGCGAAAGTCTGTCCGTTATCGCCGTTGAGTGAGCTGACCATAATTTTACCCTGCAGTTCGGGACAAACGGCAACCTTTTCATTTCCTGTTTCTAAAACAATTGTCTTGGTGTACTGTCTTAAAAAGTCAACTTCATTTGCAAAAGACATGGAATTATTGTTCATAATTTTATTTTGTGTTGCGGCACATCCTGCCAAGAAAACAACGGTATAAATTAAGTGTTTCATTATAAAATGTTTGATAAGTTTTTAAATAAAATACAAAAAGATCTGTTAATATATTATCACAAACATTGTTTGATTTCAATAACATTAATGTTCAATTTTTAGATCAAAATATTAGAAAATAATGGTTCACAGGGAAACACAATCACACCAAATGCAATGAATCATATATTTTCGTTACAAACCATAAAAAAAATAACTAATTTGCCTTTGTGCTTTTTTTTGATACAATTAAAATATTAATCACTTGTAATTCTTTATATTAGGTTATTATGAAAATACTATCAATTTGCTTGCTGCTGTTTGTTTCGACTTTCAATATTAACGCCCAGTTAATTCTTCCGGCTGTGTTTAATAATAATATGGTGCTACAGCGTGATTCAAAAATTCCTGTCTGGGGTTTTACGAAACCTGCTGAAAAAGTTATGGTTGAGTTTATGGGGTAAAAAAATATACTTTCGCGGATGCGGAAGGTAGATGGAAATTATCTCTTTCGCCAATTCCCGCCGTTTCCAATCCACAAAAAATGACGATTGAAATACTAAACGAAAAAATCGTACTGACAAACATCCTTGTCGGCGAAGTATGGTTGTGTTCCGGTCAGTCAAATATGCAGTTCCCTTTAAAAAGAATGAACGGCGCGCGGGAAGTTATTAATTCAGCAACAAATTCGAATATAAGGTTTATAAGCATTTACAAGTTTAATTCTAAGCCCTATGAATGTGATAACTGCATTGGGCAATGGAGAGAATGATCGCCTGAATCAATTCCGGAATTATCAGCTGTCGGTTATTGCTTCGTGCGTGAAATAAGTGAAAAGTTAAAAGTGCCGGTTGGGCTGATCGCCGCGAATTTCGGCGGAACCAAAGTTGAAAGCTGGATGAAAGCTGATGTACTTAAAAAGCATCAGAATTTTCAGAAAATCATTGATGAACTTGAAAAATATAAAAATTTAATAGTTAATCCCGGCGCGATTAACGGGCAAGATATAGTTTGGTTAAACGGAAATGTTGTAGGGAAAACTCTGATTTTCGGACTCGCCCGCCACCAGAGAAATTATGAAATTAACGGGTGCCAATTCTTGACCGGGACAAATTCAATAGTCATTTGGAATTACTGTTCAAAATACGATGGCGGATTCCGTGGACCCGCTAAATCTATGGGAATTTCCCCGAGCGGTGAAAAAGAAAAAGCAGTTTCGCTCGCGGGTGAGTGGAAATACAAAAAAGGATTCGAGGGCGTAAAACTGCCTAAAACGCCGCTGTCTATGCAACTGTGCTACAAATCACCGGTCGTTTTATACAACTCAATGATTGCTCCTTTAATTCCTTACGCGATAAAGGGTGTGCTTTGGTATCAGGGTGAGTCGAATGTGCGAACAGCGAAGAATTACCGCGAGCTGTTTACGGATATGATAAAGAGCTGGCGCTCGGAATGGAATCAGGGAGATTTCCCTTTTTACTTTGTTCAAATAGCACCATTTAAATACAGCGATAGAGGAAATTTATCCGCCGAACTTCTGCGGGAGGCACAATTCCTTTCCTTGAACCTCACAAACACCGGAATGGCGGTAACTCTGGATATCGGGAATTCCGGGAATATTCATCCGAAGAATGAAATTACCGTCGGACATCGGCTCGCGCTTTGGGCGCTCGCGAAAAATTATGGATTTACGAATATTGTTTTCTCTGGACCGCTTTACAAAAATTATGAAATTTCGGGGAATAAAATCATCTTATCTTTTAATTATGCGGCAGGGCTGAAAACTTCAGATGGAAAATCTCCGTCGAATTTTGAAATCGCAGGTGCTAATAAAAAATTCTTCCGGCAACCGCAAAAATCTCGGGCGATAAAATTACCGTTTCAAGCGAAAAAGTAGAATATTTAAACTGCAAATTGGGCGGAGGTTAACTTCGATGATGCTTCCTGGGGTAATTCGGAAAATCTCGGCCCACGTGCAATGGCACCATGGAGAACAGGTCAAAATAACCCCGTTAATCCGAAGGAAATACTGGGCGGAAATCCTGATGATATGTTTCTTGCCGCATTTGATATTGAAATACTTTCCAAACGGGATCCTTTTATACGTTTATGGTTTAATCCCGTGAAAAGTGCGCTTACCGGTTGAGTAAACGGTGAAAAACTTTATAACCGCCATTCAAACGGGAATCCGTGGGACTATTGTTTTAATCCTCCGTTAAATCCCGGACGTAACAGGCTGCTTTTCAAAGGTGAGATTGTTGTTGAGAAAATTGTGTTAATTATGACTATATTGTTATAGAAAAAGAATTATTACTTTATTATAATCATTATGTCAATAATAAACATATTTACATTTTCATTTGTGAATTAAAAAGACATGGAGAATTATTATGATAAAATTTAATTTTATGACTGTTAAACTTTTTTTATTCTTTTTCGCAACGTTAATTACGTTCGCGGTTGACGCGGAAATCTTGAACGGTAACTTCGAAATGGGCAGCTTATACGGTTGGACAAAAACCGGGACTGCATGGGATGACTCACCTGAAACTACAAATTATTGGCCGGGGCAGCAGGTTGGATTCGGATGTGAAGGGACTTATTTCGCGCTTTCAAGAAGGAGTCCCTTTACTGCACCTGACGCCGAAACAGCAACCGGAACTCTTCGTTCCGCCACATTTTCAATACCGGAAGATCATGTTTTGTCATTTTTGATTTGCGGTTGGTCAAAATGGCCTGCCGACCCGTCTAATTCATATAATTATGTTTCTATAAAGCGTGTTTCCGATGATACAGAAATTGAAAGATTTTGGGCTCCTGATGGGAATGTTATGAGTAAAATAACTTTTGCTCCTCCTACTAATCTTTATAATGTTGAGCTTTATGTTGAAGTTGTTGACAATTGCGCCTTAACCGGTTATGCATGGCTTGGTGTTGATGATTTTAAAGTTGAGGAAGCGGACCCGCGCAACTGGGACTTTGAAACGGGAACTTATACTAACTGGACAGTAATTTCAGGTAACGCGTTTGGTCAACCAACCACACAAAATGCCGGCGGGCAAATAACAGGATGGCAGGGAACTTATTACGCGGGAACTCTTTACCCGGAGAATGCAGGAGTTAATGAAGAGGCAACGGGAGTGCTAAGATCAGTTACATTTATATGCCCTACAAATAACGCTGTTTTGTTTCTTCTGAACGGTTGGTCATCGCGGGGGCCATTCGGCAATCCCGGAAAAGTCTACAACTATGTTACGCTGAATTTAGCGTCTGATGGGACAGAACTTGACAGAGTATGGGCGCCTAACGAGAATGTGATGCAGAATGTTGCTCTTGAATCTTTAGCAGCTTATGGTAAAGAAGTTTATATAGAAGTTGTGGATGATTGTGCGTCAAACGCTTACGCATGGATAGGAGTTGATTATTTTCGGCTTGTTGACACTAAAAACTTCGATTTTGAAGAAGGATATGTAGGCTGGGATGTCTCAGGCGTTGCCTGGGGCAGCGCGCCGGTAACGACTAATTTTGTCCCGGAACATTTTGAATTCAATCCTATCCATTTAGATTATTATGCAAATTCTATGGTCGGTGGTGAAATAAATACCGGGACTCTAAAATCAACGACTTTTATGTATCCGCAAGACGGCTATGTTAAGTTTCTGATAGGCGGATGGTCGTCTTTTGGCGGCGGCGAAGGTGCATATAACTATGTGGCTTTGAAAAAGGCATCGGATGGCTCGGAATTTGGACGCGTTTACGCGCCGGGGCAAAATCTTGTGGTTGAAAGAGCTATCACAAATGCGTCAGCTTATAACCAGGAGGTGTATATGGAAGTTGTTGATAACTGCACAAGTGGCGCCTATGCATGGCTAAGCGTTGATTATTTTCAAATAAAAACTTTCGTTCCGGAACCACCTGCAGAAGTTACAGCTTCTGATGGAACATACAGCGATGGAGTGAAAGTTACCTGGCTGCCAAGTTTAGAAGTTGATAAATATGCTGTTTTTCGCGGAGTTAGTGATGAAACAAATCTTGCAATAGATGTTTCAGGTGATATCTCGGCTGAAAGTAATGAATATTTTGATACTACCGGCTTAGATAACAGTAACTATTATTACTGGGTTAAAGCCGGGAACTCTTACGGATGGAGCGAATTCGGCGATTATGATGTCGGTTTCAGGTCAACTGCAAATCCTCCTGATAAACCGATAAATCAATCTCCCGCAGACGGCTCTTTACAAAATTTCCCTGTTGCTTTATCCGCTTCCGTTTACAATGACGCAGGCGGATGGCCGTTTGAAAACAGCAAATGGCAGTTAAGTTCCGAAGCGACTTTCTCTTTATCTAGAGAATTTACGGGCGGCACAACGAATGTCGTTAGCGCTTTGTCCGGTCTCGTTTTTACCGGAACCAATTATTGGCGCGTGAGTTATCAAAATGATCGAAGCAAATGGAGCGATTGGTCGGATTCAACAACTTTTATAGTTGAGCGCGATGTTAATTCGCCTTATTATTTTTACGATACATTTAACAACGTAAGCGGTAGTGGTGATGCCAATATGGGTTATTATAATGCCAGCAGACAATATGGAACAGCTGCTCCACTCGATTACTCAATTGTCGGAATAACTGAAGTAGGTCAATCAGCCGGAATTCCAAACAAATTGACACTTAATGGTGTCGCTTCATGTTCTCCTAATTACAATTTTATTGATTATACAAATTTTGTTATGGAGTTTGATGTTGTTCCTGCTGCATCAAGTTGGACAGGTATCAGCTTTGGTAAAATATCACAAAACGCTTTCCCGGTAAGTGTAGGCGGAATTGGAATCGTATTCTTTGGCTCTGCCGCTTCGGCAACCGGAGTGTATCAGGTGTTTAGTGGAGAAACAACTGTTGCAGGTGGACTTGTGGGGGCACCTAATTCAACAAATATGCATGTAAAAATTGCGGTTGCTGCGGAAAGCTTTGATAACGATACAGCTTATATAACCATGTTTATTAACGGAAAACCAATGCCGCTGCGACAAGATGAATTTATCGATCCCAATCCTACTAATAACCATCCTTTATATTTTTACGCTTATGAAAAAGCAAGCGGATTTGCCGCAAATTATATCACTCTTTATAATAATGGCGATGTGGGTGTAATTGATAATTTTAAAATTAAACCTTGCAGCGCTAAAATGACAACACGTACCTGGGAAAGCAATGCTGATTTGTGGATTGGCACAAGCAATGAAGTTGAAGAATTCACCCACGCAGTTAATTTGAACTGGGGGACGGAAATTACAGTTGACGGATTATTGTTTGAAGCACCGGGCGAAATTAATATCTTACAAACCAACGATTCAATCCCTGAAGTGAACGGCGCGGATTGGCGGGTCTTCGGTGCTGATGGGAATATTTCAGCAGGTCAGTTCGAGTTTGATTCTGCTCCTTTACCAAGCGGAACAGGTGCAGACATTGAAAAATATTTTTATTACGGATGGGGCTCATCAATCGGAATAACTTTATCAAATCTTACATCCAGTTCATCGAATGTTTTCTATATTTACGGGCGACCGTTTGACAACTCAAAACCGCGAGCATCTTACATTTCCGGCAGCGATGGCGGTATTTTCCTCGTTGATGAAAATGTTCCGCCGGATAAATGTCAGATTATCAGTTATGAATATCTTGCTAACGTGGACGGAACATTCACTCTTACATTTACTCCGCAGCCGGGGCAGGATTATATTCTTTATGGCTTCAGCAGTGTTGAAACGGGCATCCCGGAAATAGGAATGGTATTCAGTATTTTGTATTCAGTATTCGGTATTTATATAATGAGGAAATATATCCGGTAGTTCAAAAAAATCCCCTCCTGTGTTAGGAGGGGTGCCCTTTAGGGCGGGGTGGTTAATCCAATAATCCAATAATCCAGTCCAATGACTTCTATAATTAATGAAACTTTCGATAAAGGTAAAGGTGTTTTACAATTAATCCCGGTTTTCGTTCCTCGTCGGTTCAGTGCCGCAGGTAAACGTCTCCGACTCCATCCGGACGATTATTACGCGCTCGGAACCCAACGCGGCTCAATTAAGGAACGCTGGTTTTCTTCCGTTATTAAATGTATGAACGGTCCGCTTGCCGCGGAAGATGAAGGCTTTAGTTACGTCATGCCTGCTTCGGGAAATGTTAAAGAAAAATTCACCTTAAAGGAAACACAGGACGAACTTAAAAATGAACTCGTGGGCGATGAACTTATGGAAAAATTCGGCGGATGGCCTATGTATTCAAAATTCTTCGATTTCGGCGAACCGCTTTTTCATCACCTGCACCTCGATTTTGAAGCCGCGGCACGTGTAGGACAACTCGGCAAGCCGGAATCATATTATTTTCCTCCGCAGTTGAACAATCATCTCGGAACTTTTCCTGTTACATATTTTGGTTTTGACCCGGATGTTACAAAAGACCAAATTCGTGAAAGATTGTTAAACTACGAAAAAGAAGATATTAAAATCACTGAACTTTCTCGCGCTTACAGAATTCAACTCGGTACAGGATGGTACACTCCGCCGGGAGTTATTCACGCACCGGGCTCTGTTTTAACTTATGAGCCGCAATGGAACAGCGATGTAAATTCTGTTTATGAAAATATTACGGCGAATGAAATTTATCCTTATGATTTTCTCGTTGAAAATTGTCCGGAAGATAAAAAACGGGATATTGATTATGTTATCAGTTTAATGGACTGGGAAAAAAATATTGACCCTCACTATAAAAAAACGTTCTTCCGTCCACCAATCACCTGCAAACATTCTAATGAGCAGTTTACTGAAAAATGGATTTCTTACGGGAATGATTATGTCGGCGCAAAAGAACTTTCAATTCAACCGGGGCAAACTGTTACAATAAAAGATCCGGTCGCTTATGGCTGCATTATGATTCAGGGACATGGGAAATTCGGCGAGTACGATGCTGAAGCGGCAATTATGCTGCGGTACGGTCAAACAAGCGCGGACGAATATTTTATTTCTGAAAAAGCCGCAAAAGAAGGTGTGGTTATTACAAATAAATCGCAACATGAGCCAATGGTGATTCTAAAACATTTCGGACCTAACCATCCCGAAATGCCTTAAAATAGCGTGATACGCTATTTTATTAAATAGTCGCCCCTTAAAAAACCGATTTTTGATAGTAACCATAGGGGCTTTTTAGGGAAAAAGCGTGAAATATTTTGCAAGGTTTTTATAAAATCACGAAATAATCTTACAAAAATAAACATAAAATTTGACTTTTTAAGGGTCGACTAAATATGTCAAAAAACATACGAAAATATAGTGATAAATCTAATGATTCCGGAGCAGTTCATTGCATCGGCAACGGCAAAATTGTCGCTTATGCACAAGGACCGGATTTGATAAACTTTTTTGGTCCGCCGTACAGTTCACCGAACATTTTAACAATAGAAACTTTATCTGACGAGGAATTTACCGATAAAATTACTCGCGAACCGGGGACCGCGATTTGGAATCATTGTTTAAGCGGCAACGGGAATGAAATTCTGAATTTTTCTGAATTTGTTGATTCAAAATCTCCGGCGTATATTAGAATTTTTAATTGTAATGGAGGGACGCTGTCCTCAGCGTCCTTTACAATCAAGCCACATTCCGGAAGCTCGTTTATTGAAGTACCCAGCTTAGACCCTTGCCCCGCGGAACGAAGTAACGCGATATTTCGTGATCATGTCGGTGCAAAGCGTGAGGTTAAGCAAAATTCGGGTGGAGCACAAGCGGTGTACTTATTGATAACTCCTGCCGGAGGACAGATTTTTCATTATCCTACAACTTTAACTTCTTTCCATTGGATTATCCCCTCAGGCAACTGTAAAATTGAAAAAGACAAAGACGGTACTTTGATTTTTACATGTTTGGAAGGAGAAAGTTCTTTGGCAATAATAGGGGATAATGATTTTTCATCAGGGCTTCCAATTGCTGAAAGGATTAACGCAATTGCTCCGGAAAAATTATTAGACCAAACAAGAAATTACTGGAATAAATTCACTGAAACCCGTGAAACTCTTACAGAAAATTTTAATTCACTTTCTAACGAAGATAAAAAAATAATCGATGGCGTTGCAACTCTTATAAAAGTTCAACAATCAGATGATGGGGGAGCAATGGCGGGACATTACTATCCGCTTGCCTATGTTCGCGACCAATACGGCGTTGCAAAAGGTATCCTTGCTCTCGGAATGTTCGAAGAAGCGAAAAAAGCGTTGGAATTTCGCATTAATAAGTTTAATCATTTCGGAAATTTAAAAAATGCGGAATCAATGGGCACTCATTGCGCACGGCACATGCACGAAAATGACGATGTCGAACAAACGGGCTATATAATTTTACAAGCAAGGGATTATTTTAATAAAACCGGAGATAATGATTTTATTAAAAAAATATTCCCAATGTTGGATTGGTGCTGGAACGCTCAGTTGCAGCATCTTGCAGGTGGTTCGCTGCCGTTTAATGGCGATGAAACTTATGTTGCAGGAGGATTTTTTCCACGTTCAGGTTTGCTGCACGGCTCGGCTGATTCAACTTTGGTGTTTATTGAGGGGGGAAAGTGGCTTGCTGACTGGTCGGCAAAAAATAATTTTTGGGATAAAGATTATACAGCCGCACAAAATAAAATTATTGAAGAGACTAAAAAATCCTGGCGAAATCTTTTCTTCGATAAAAATAAAATCTACGCTAATGCACCGGAAAGAGAAAATTTTATTTCGCCTCCGCGATTTCGACACGGCGTTTGTGAAAATAATTGCAACTGGTTTGGCTGGACTCAACGAACAAAAAACGGTCGATACCAATGCCCTTTATGTTTTGGAAAAATAAATCTGCCGGCGGAATCTCCCGAAAAAATGGAGGTTAATTCCGTTTCACTATTGCCAACCTTTCTTGAAAGTGATATTTTATCAAATGAAGAATTG
>QMOL01000036.1 GCA_003648225.1 Chlamydiota bacterium | reverse complement strand
TGCGTGAACAAAAGGCAAACCGGCAGTGATGAAGTGATTAAATTTCTCATTGAGATTTTCGCATTCCTGATCATTAATGACTTCAACTTCAATTCCGGCATTTTTTAGAATTTCAACAGCTTGTCCCGCGTGTGAGGGATTTGGGTCGATTGCGCCGATTATTACCTTTTTAATTCCGGCTTTGATAATCGCTTCCGTGCATGGCGGAGTTCTACCATAAGTGCTGCATGGTTCAAGAGTAACAATCAAAGTCGCGCCTTCAGTTTTACCATTTACGCTGCTGATGGCGTTGATTTCCGTGTGAGGCTCTCCGGCGCATTTATGAAATCCTTCGCCGACAATTTTCCCGTCCGAAATTATAACGGCGCCGACCATAGGGTTTGGTGAACAGGAATATCTTCCTTTTTCGGCAAGTTTGAGGGCATATTTCAGCCACATATTTTGTTGATTTTCAGTCATAATACTATATATATTATTTTTTGAACCACATTAGACACAGAAGAAACACATAAGTTTAATAAAATTTAACTACTTTATTATTATAAGAAGTAAAGTCTTTCTTATATGACTTCATGTTCTTCATGTTGCTTCTTGTCTTCCTGGAATTTTAAGAAAATTAAATTTCTCCCCTCATTTTGGGTGAATTTATTTGGTGTTCTATTCAGGTACGCTGAAATTTAAATTATATAAAAGTATAACACAAGAATGAAAAGATGTCAATTAAATTTGATTTTTTAAAATCAAATTTATGTTATTGAATTTCCAATATGAAAAAGATATAATAATTGTAATGTTTCATATTTAATACTTTGCGGCGTGAAAACACGACCGTCGCCACACTGGAGAACAAATGCCGGGTCAAAGAATTTTAGTTCTTGGTTCAGGTCCTACGATGATAGGCCAATCTCGCGAGTATAACAACGTTATAATGTCTGCGTGTAAAGTTTTACATAATGCTGAAAATTCCGTTATCCTGCTTGATAGTCATTCCGCTTCTCCGGTTAGCGGAAGCGGGCTATGCAGTCGTAGTTATATAGAGCCGCTAACGCGTGAGATTTTGGAAAAGATTTTGCAAAAAGAACGCCCGCACAGCGTTTTAGCAACAGTAAGTGGTAAAAATTCATTTAATTTGTCTCTCGTTTTAAATCAATTCTCAAGTCATTCAAACTCAAAATTCGCTTTTCTCGGGACAACAGGCGAAATTCTCGCTTCAACTCAAAGACCTGAAATTTTTAAACAAATTGTTGAATCAGCAGGCGCTGAATGCCCGAACTCGTCAACAGTTAATTCTATTGACAAAGGGATTGAAACAGGGCGTAAAATTGGATTCCCAATTATTGTAAGAGCTATTCCCGAACCGTCAGGTCTCGGTGTGGCAATCGCCTATAATGTCGAAGAACTTGAGCGT
The DNA here is from genome assembly GCA_003648225.1 of Chlamydiota bacterium. Classification (GTDB taxonomy): domain Bacteria; phylum Auribacterota; class UBA3054; order UBA3054; family B51-G9; genus B51-G9. The sequence continues at coordinate 13,300 of QMOL01000036.1, read as the reverse complement.
GCAATTAGTATTGCGCTAACAGTGAGTCCGATTAAACAAATTGTTATAGAAAAATCTTTCGCGGGTGCTAAAAGCACGGATTGGGTGGTTTTGAGGGATAGACGTGATAATATTTTCATAGTTGGAAGTGTAGAATATATTGAACCGATGGGAGTTCATGCTAATGACAGTATTGCAGTTTCACCTGCACAAAGTATTTCGGATGAGTCAATAGCTATTGCAAAAGAAACAGTTGAAAGGATTGCCAGGAATTTTAAAGTTACAGGATGTGCGACAATCCAACTTGCCCATGATAAAAAAAATGACACTGATATTAAAATAATAAGTGTTACGCCTATGATAACACGCGCGGCAATTTTATGCGGCAGGCAGGCGGGAATTCCTGTTGCGGAATTTCATACCCGACTTTGTATTGACGGAAATATTAATGAACTTATGTCATCAAGTCTGTTAAAAGATGAAGCGAATCTTTTTGAGAAAAAAGAAAAAAAAGAAAAGAATTTTTGCGTGTGCCGTGTTCCGGTTTTTCCGGGAAACAGACTTATGAAAAAAAATGAGCTTCTTACCACTTATACAAAATCTGTTGATAGCGTAACAGGTGTTGGAATGAATTTTATCTCTGCTCTGCAGAAAGCAGTTAGAGCTTCTTGCTTGCCGGAACCGGGCGCATATTGCATTGATGCCGAAAGCGCGGGAACATGGGGTGTTGAAGAAATAATGCAATTGGTATCAAAGCCGTTTGCAAACAGATTATGGCATATATTAAGAGCAATAAAAATCGGGATTGAACCTGAAGAATTAATTAACGTAAGCGGCATAGACAAATGGTTTATAAATAAATTGGCAGAGTTTAATGAAATTGAAGAGAAATGTTCATCAATTCAAAAAAAAGATTTAATTTCCGGAACAGGAAACATAAAGAACCTGTTGAAAAAAACAAAACAAACCGGTTGCAGCGATTTGCAGCTTTCTTCAATTTTTGGTGTTGAAGAAGAAAAAATTCGGGAATACCGGTTAAAACAAAAAATATTTCCCATTGCGAAACATTTATCAGGTGAAAATTTTCAAAAAAGCCCATGGATTATTAATTATAATTCCAGAAAACAAAAATATTCCGATGATAAGCCAATTCTTATAATCGGATCATGTAAATCAAAGCCCATCGGGAAAGCGGAAAATGAATACATACTTCTTGAAGCCATACGTGAATTATCAAAAGCCGGTGAAAAATGTATTTTAGTTTCCCCAGAAACTTTACATTTGGCTGATGACGAAGATGTAAATGTAAAAAGATATATTGAGCCCGTTAACATGGAAATCATTAATGATATCATTGAAATTGAAAAACCAAAAGCCGTTTTAGCACAATTTAGTGATTTCCAAACTTACGCCTTGATCGAAAAATTAGATGATATTACTGTTATGGGGACTTCCTTTAAAAATATTCAAAGATTGTTGAAACGGGAAAGATTTTATCCCCTGATTCAAAAACTTGATATAAGATTACCTTCTCATGGAATTGCCGATAACGCGCGTGACGCTTTTTTGCTTGCTGAAGATATAGGCTATCCGGTAATTGTTCATCCGGCTGCACCGGCAATAATTCCGGCAGTTGATATTTGGTACAGCAAACGGGAAGCAAAAGATTTTCTTGATAGCGCGGGAAGAGTTAAAGAGCTTTATCCGATTTCAATTGAAAAGTTTCTCGAAGGAGGAAGAGAATTTCATATCGAAGGAGTTTGCGATAAAACGGATCTGTATGTCGGTGGAATAATCGAACATATAGAAAGAGCAGGTGTTAATACAAATGACAGCGCGGCCGTATGGGCTCCGGAATCATCCGCGGCTTCTTTTCTTGAAGAGGGGAGAGATATCATTAAACGTCTTGCGATTGAACTTGAAATTCAGGGATTAATAGGCATTAAATTAGCCTTGCTGGATGATAAATTATATTTGCTGGATGCCTTTCCGGGTATAACAGAAAATACATCTTTTATTAATAAAATCTCCGGCGAAAAACTTATATCTACCGCAATCCAAGTGATTCTCGGAAAATCATTGGCAGAAACTAATGAAAAAGAGCCTGTAACCGATTTTGTTGCCGTGAGTGCTCCGGTTTTCCCTTTCGCAAATTTTCCGGATAGTGATGCTTCGCTGGGCCCGGAAAGCTGCTCTGTTGGAAAAGCTGTTGGCTTAAGTTATTCTTTTGGTACTGCTTACGCAAAAGCGTTAGTGTCTGCCGGCAATTTTCTCCCTGTTACCGGCGATGTTCTGCTTAGTGTTACCGATAAAGACAAGCAGGAAATTTTGCCGATCGCCAGAAAACTAATTGCTCTCGGATTTAATATTTCGGCAACATCGGGCACCTATGCCGTTTTACAAAAGCATGCAATTCCGGCGAAACTGGTAATGAAATTTCAGGAAGGCAGACCAAATGTTATTGATAATATTATCGATGGTGACATGAGCTTAATAATTAATACTCCCGGCTCAAAAGCGAACAGATTTGCTGAAGCAAAAATGAGGCATGAAGCTGTTGCGCGCGGAATACTTGTAATTACAACTATTTCCGCAGCGCAGGCTGCCGTGGAAGGAATCGCAGCTTTTATGCGGCACGGCTTTGAAATAAAACCTTATGAAAAATATCTTGAAGGACTTCGTTTTCAACATTCATTGAATTTTGACAGTCAACCAACACTTGACTTCGATTGAGGAACTATTACTGTCGGGTTAAAATTTATAAAAGTGATTTTGTCGCCGCTTTAATTGTTGTGTGCAAATAAATGGCTTCTACCGGTTGTTCATTCCCTTCAGAAATATTTCTTATTGCCGCTTTAACAACCGATTTGGCATCCGTAACAGGAATGTTTTGGTTATGTTTCCACTCGGTTCCGGTAAGGATTTCATCATCAAATTCCCCGCAAATAACCGCTTTTTCATTTGGTCTGAGAAGAGCTCCGGCAATATCTTTCCCTAAAATAAATCCACGCTCTCTTTTTGCGTTAACGGCTCGGAGTTCATAATAAAATCCACCACCGGCTTTCGCGTCAAGCAAAATTAATTGCTTTGTTTCGTCATCTGCATGATACGGATAAAAGTCAAATTGTGAAATACCAATAATATTTGCAGACCAACCATCAGATAATCCGCGCGCGGAGGCAATGCCGACACGAATGCCTGTGAAAGAACCCGGACCGCAATCAACAGCAATCGTGTCTGCCTTTTCCACACACGCTTTTTCCAAAAGTGATTGAACAGCGGGAAGAAGTTCAATACTTGTAGCACGTCCTGACGAAAGGAATTTTTGACCGACAAAATTTTCGCCATCAAAGAGAGCGAGAGAAGAATTACCGTAAGCGGCTGTTTCAAAAGAGAGAAGCATGTGAGAAAAATGTTTGTTATCAGTTAATCAGCTGTTATCTGTTTTGACACTATTTACCTCTTTCGCTGTTCCACAACAGTGTTTGTAATCTTCCACCGAATCTAATGTTGTTTTTGCAACAAAACGGAACAAGCCACGCGGCACAGCGAATATGTTTATCCCGTGTTGCCGCATTAGGCATCAGAAAGACATTTTCTTTTTCTATGTCGAATTTTTCCGTTCTTTTTAACGCGTCAATTGCATCTTCTATTGAATTGACGACAATTTTGATTTGTTTTTTACAATTTTTGGAAAGGTTTTTATTAATAATTTCTTCGTACCAACCTTGATATAATTTTGGGCTCAACGACAATAAATGTGGATTGCAATCGACAAAAATTGTTGAATTAGTTTCTAAAGTTATTTTTTTACCAATATTGTTCAGCTTATCACATAATTTGTTTAATTCTTCAGGATAAATCGTTGGTTCTCCGCCGGTAATGACAATATGTTCAACCTCGTATTTTTTTACTTCGTTAACAATTGAATTAACTAACATTTCTTTACCGCTTTCCGGCGCTTTCGCGTATGCGGTATCGCACCAGGGGCAATCCAGGTTACACCCCGCTACGCGAATAAAAACGGAAGGGCTGCCGATATAAATTCCTTCACCCTGCACTGACAAGAATATTTCATTAATAATCATTTTTAACCTTAGTATTAATTATTACAATAAGTTTTACATAAAATTCGTAATGATTTAAAAATAATTAATTAATGAATATTTTACGTTTTTTTCTATAACATGTCAATACACTTTAATTGAATTTAAAAAAATTTAATTATTTGATACACTATATACCTATGAATAAAATTGCTGAAAAAATAATCCCGGGCGGAAAACGGGAATTATTGAAAGTTGCATGGCCATTGATTATGTCCACAGCATCTTACTCCATTATGCACTTTTTTGATCGCGTAATGCTAACACGATATAGTGATACAACTGCTGCTGCGGCAACCGGAGCGGGAATACTTGCATTTGCATTAATAAGTTTATTTTTGGGAATAGCGGGTTATACAACGACATTTGTTGCGCAATACCACGGTTCAGGAGATAAGAATATGTGTTCAAGAAGTTTTTGGCATGGTGTATATTTTTCGTTAGCGTGCGGCTTGCTTTATCCTTTTACTTTTCGTCCAATAGGGTTATGGATTTTTGATTATATGAATCACGATCCGGATGTACTTAACGCGGAAAAAATTTATTTCGGCACACTCGCTTTCGGCGCTATTTTCCCTCTTACCAGTAATTCGATATCCGCTTTTTTTAGCGGCAGAGGTAAAACACAAGTGATAATGTGGGTAACTATTTCTGTTGCCTGTATTAATATTTTTCTGAATTACTGCCTTATCTTCGGTAATCTCGGTGCACCGGAACTCGGAATTAGAGGAGCAGCAATTGCAACGGTTTTCTCATCCTTCTGCGGAATGTTTTTATATGTGATATTAATTTCAAGAAAAAATATACGAACAGAATATAATATTTTTAAAAATATGGCTTTCAGATGGTCAACTCTTAAAAATTTAATAAAATACGGCGGACCTTCCGGTATCAGTTTCAGTCTCGATATTATGGCTTTCTCGATTTTCGTGCTGCTTATCGGTCATATCGGCAGAGTGCAGCTTATAGCATCAAATATCGCATTATCGATTAATACATTATCGTTTTTGCCAATGCTTGGTTTTTCGATGGCTACTACAATTTTAGTTGGCAAATATATGGGAATGGGTGATAAGAACTCAGCAGAAAAATCAGCCTATTCGGGAGTTAAATGCGCCACGGTTTATATGACATTTATGGGAATACTTTTTGTGCTGATGCCGGAGGTGTTCTTCTGGTTCTTTAAAGGTAAAGGAATAAGCAGCCAAATGTTTGCTGAAATATTCGGTTATGGGAAATGGCTGCTTGTTATGCTCGCTTTCCTTGGTGTATTTGACGCGGTTAATGTAACTTTCAGCGGTTCGCTGAAAGGAGCAGGAGACACGTGGTTTACGATGTGGATTTCTGTACTTGCTTCATGGTTGTTTTTTGCACCGGCGGTGTATTTAGTGACAGATGTGTTTAAAGCCGGCATCTTTTGGGCATGGGGATGTTTCGTGATGTATGTCGCTTTACTTGCGCTCTTTTATTGGATAAGGTTTTCTATCGGCAGGTGGAAAAAAATTGACATAAAAGAAAAACCCAAACCGCCACCACCGGTAATTTCAGAAGTCGTTGCCGAAGCACAGATTATTGATAATTAGAAATGCAAAATTAAAAGCCTGACATACTGGCATACTATAAACCTTGTAACATTAAAATTTTGAAACCAATAATAATCGAAAAAGTTCTGAATGATAAGCAAATAGAAATTGTTGCAAAACTTGCCTGTGAAATATGGAATCAGCATTTCATTCCTATTATCGGCAAGGCGCAGGTTGATTATATGTTAGATAAATTCCAGTCAAAAATAGCTTTATCAGAACAAATAGAGCAAAACTTTTTATATTATTCAATCAAAATTAATAATAGATATATTGGATATTTTAGTGTTTTACCGAAAGAAAAAGAATTGTTTTTAAGTAAATTATATATTAAATCATCTGAACGAGGAAAGGGATTTGGGAAAAAAACAATTGATTTTATTGAAAACTTCGCAAAAGAAAAAAATTTATACAAAATTACTTTAACCGTAAATAAAAACAACGTAAACTCAATAAATGCTTACAAAAAAATGGGATTTGTGAATACCGGCTCGGTCGTTAAAGACATCGGTAACGGTTTCGTAATGGATGATTATAAAATGGAGAAAATCCTACTGAAAAGGTAATTCTTTTTGGATTGACTCACAAAACACGCTATCTCAATGATTCCATCTCACGTAAAACTTCTCTGACGGAAAGTGTGTTAGGACATTTGTCTTCACATTCTCCGCAATCGGTACAGCGCACCGCGCTTTTATCCTTACCTATCGCGCGCACGCGTTCGGCAACAGAATCGGTTAAACCGAAAACTTTCCATTCGCGGTACAAATTCATATAATGAGGAATATCAATATCCTGCGGGCAAGGCATACAATACCGGCATGAAGTGCAAAAGCGGTCACCGAGTTCCGCGCGTAGTTTATCCAAACCTTCACACATTTCACCGAAATTATTTAACTCCGGATCAAAATTATTCACGGTTTTCACGTTTTGTTCAAGTTGTTCTAATGTATTCATACCTGAGCAAGCCGTACTGACATTTGGATTTGCAAGGACAAATTGAAACGCCATTTCCGTTGTAGGTAAATCCATTCCTAATGCTTCTTTTAGACGGTCAGACTCACAAGAAAGCACTCCGCCGGCAACAGGGCACATCGCGACAACGCCAACTCCCAACTCTCCCGCGCGGGCAATTGTCGGTTCATAAGACCGATTAATCAAGTTATAAGGTACAGTAATTGAATCAAACAATCCTGTTTCAATACATTTTATAAAATTTTCCGGAGTATCATGACCGGTAAAACCAACACACTGGATTAATCCTTCTGCTTTTGCCTGGCGAATAGCGTCTAGAACTCCGCCTTGTTTCAAAAGATGCGGCATCATTTCCCAGCTGAACCATCCAACCTGAAAAAATTTAAAATGTGACAGGCCAAGAATATCAAGCTGCCGTTCAATTTCTTTACGGAAGAGGTATGCTGTTTTATCCGGATTAATTCCGTCTTTTCCCGACACAATCAAACTGTCGCCTCGACCGACCAATCCAGGAGCTGTACGGTGCTGGCACTGTCCTTCCAGATAATAGCGGGTAGTTTCAAAATAATTTACGCCTGCATCGATTGATTTACTGATTAAGTTTGTATTGTATTCCTGATTATCACACAAACGCATACATCCAAATGATAATGCCGACACTTCCCAACCTGTATTCCCGAAATTCCGGTATTTCATTTGTTTATCATTACGATTTAGAATTTGCTGATTACAAGGTTGGATAATGGACACAATAGTTTCCTTTGGATATTATAATTACTAGCGCAATAATTTTATTGATATGAAAATACACGAATTTTAGCTTTTTATTTATAGAAAGCGAGAATTCATAAAAATAAACAGTATCGAAATCTTTTAGAAATCTTAATCTATTTTCTCAAAAAATATTGAAATAAAATGGTGGGCGTTATAGGACTCGAACCTATGACATCTACCTTGTAAGGGTAGCGCTCTAGCCAACTGAGCTAAACGCCCATTTTAAATTGGAGCAATATTATACAGAAAGCTAATTAATAAGTCAACCCCGAATTCTGTGGCAATTTGTGGTCAATGATTCGTATAGACTGAATGGACATGATGGACCTTGCTGCGAAACGTATATTATTGAATTAGTGGACAAAAAGCCATCAATTTTTCCTACATCATTCCACAAGCAAGATGCTTTTGTTACTCTTTTATTTAAGTCAGCTACAGAATACGATAATAATCGCCACGCACCCTATTAAAAAGTACCTTTTGCAAATTTTTAGCGTTATTGTTATAATTTATACACTGTTATTAAAGGTGGGAAAGTGGGAAAGTGGCAAAACAACCCCGGTCTAATGACCACCCTTCCTCAAAAAGGAAGGAGAATAAAGAACAAATAAAAATTAATTAATTAAACATAGAGGAATCTAAATGGAAAACGGAAAATTATTTAACGCTCCCGAATTATCGGAAAATGAAATCGCTGAACTTACACTAAAAGCCAAGAACGCTCGCGGAAATATTCTTAAAATGACTACTCTCTCCGCAAGCGGACATCCCGGCGGATCAATGTCATCAATCGATATGTACACTTTACTTTGGAATTGCGCTAATGTTGATCCAAAAAATCCGCTTAAAAAAGATCGCGACAGAATAATTGTAAGTCATGGCCATACTTCTCCAGGCGTTTATTCAGCAATGGGCGAAATTGGTTTTTTTGACGTAAATGAAGCTGTCGCTCATTTCCGCCAAACAGGAAGCGCGTTCGCCGGACATGTTGAACAATGTGTTCCGGGAATTGAATGGGATACCGGGAATCTTGGTCAGGGGTTGTCGACTCTCGTCGGTTTTATGCTTGCCGGAAAAGTTAAGAATATTAATTTTAACGGCTTCTGCCTTATGGGCGATGGTGAACAACAAAAAGGTCAAATCGCTGAAGCGCGCCGAACGGCAGTGAAATACGGTTTGAATAATCTTGTTGCTTATGTTGATTACAACCTTCTTCAAATAAACGGCAAAATTAAAGAAGTTATGCCGCAAAATATTGCCGCGAACTGGGCTTCAGATGGTTGGAAAGTTGTTGAAATTGACGCACATGATTTCCAGGCGCTATATAAAGCGACCCGCGAAGCGATTAACGCTGCCGATGCGCCGACAGTTATTATGGCAAGGTCAATTATGGGTAAAGGAGTTTCATTTATGGAGAATGATCATAAATGGCATGGTTCTACTTTATCTGAAGAACAGTGTAAAGAAGCACTTAAAGAACTCGGGCTGGAAGATAATCTCGCAGCTTTAAAAGCACGCCGAGCAGAAGCGCAAACAATGAAAATGTCGGATTTTCACGGCAGATCTCCAAAAGTTAAAATTAATGTTGGAACTCCACGCACTTACGGAGTTGATGAAAAACAAGATAACCGCTCGGGCTGGGGTAATGCGATTGAAGATATAGCGAAAGCTAATTCTGCTGAAGCCGGAAACACGCCTGCAGTGATTCTTGACTGTGATTTAATGCCGAGTGTTAAAACTGCGGGTTTCGCGAAAGTTACACCCGAAAACTTTTTCCAAATTGGTATACAGGAACATAACGCGGCGGCAATTGTTAGCGCAATGTCGGTTGAAGGCGTTCAGGCGTTCTTCGCTGATTTTGGCGTTTTTGGCGTTGACGAAACTTACAATCAGCACAGACTTGCTGTGCTTAACCACTCGCATCCAAAAATTATTTGCACTCATTGCGGTCTCGATGTAGGAGAAGACGGGAAAACTCATCAATGCGTGGATTATATCGGCGCTTTTAGAAATCTTCTCGGTTTCGAAGTTTTTGTTCCGGCTGACCCTAATCAAACAGATCGCGCGGTAAGATACCTTGCACAGACAGATAAACCGTCCCTTCTAATTATGGGACGTTCAAAAATGAACCCTGTCGCTGCTGAAGACGGAACACCTTTCTTCGGAGGCGATTATAAATTTGAATACGGTAAAGCGGATGTTGTTCGCAAAGGTGATGACGCAACAATTATTACTACAGGCGCTTTGTGCGGAAATGCGGTAGAAGCATATGAGCTTTTAAAAGCTGAAGGTAAAAACGTAAGAGTAATCCAAATTTCCACTCCGCTGGATATTGATGTTGAAGCAATTAAATCAGCTGCCGCAACAGGAGTGATTGTTACTGCTGAAGATCATGTTGTAACATCAGGTCTTGGAAGTATTGTTACAGAAGTTCTCGGTGCCAACGGAATAGTTTGTAAAATCAAAAAACTTGGCGTTACCGCTTTCGCGGGATCGGGTAAACCGGCAGAATTATTTGCCGAGTACAAACTTGATGCCAAAGGAATTGCAGAAACGGTAAGCGAACTTATGCGAGCTTAAGCTAATCGGTTGGGCGCTAAAGTGTACTTAAGGTCATGAATAACCTAAATTCCCGCACAGCCGGATAACCTTATTCTCCAAGCACGAAGTGCGAAGGGGTAACCTTGTAACCTATGAAACTAAAACAGAAAATTCTTATTTTTTTCGCGCTGTTTCTTTGTGTGGCATTTTCTGTTTTGGCTTCCGATGAAGCGCCTGTTTATCAATTACAGTCAGGAGTTTTTTATACTAACTGGCTAATTGCCGGCACTTTCCCAAATCGCCCCGGTAAGAATTCTATTCGACAAGGCTTTTACTATGATTATCTTTCAGGACTTGGCGGTGAAAGTCAAGTGGTTGTTAAAGTTGGTCAATCCATACCCAATCGTGCGAATATTACTTTTAAAAATTTCATCAGTACAACAACATCGATTGATTTTGATTCATATTTTGGTATGCAAGACCAAGTGGTTGCTTATGCCTTTGCTTTTGTAGAAACAAAAACCGATGTAACAACTTATCTTCATGTCGGTTCTGATGACGGAATCCGTGTATGGATAGATAATAAACTGGTTATTGACTGTTATTCAAAACGAGGATTTACTCCGGATGAAGAATGGGCGAAAATCACCCTTATCAAAGGAAAACATAGGATTCTTGTAAAAGCGGATGATAATTTTGGTGCATGGGAATTTTCTTTTCGGTTTGTTGATAAAAATGAGCATGATAAAATTATAATCGCAAAAATTGATGATAATCTTGATATAAAACTTATATCTCCTACTGCTGAATGGGGAAGAATTGAGGCGATAATAAATATTAATCCTCCAAATAAAGAATTTCCGGTTAAAATTGATGGCTTATGGCTTTCTCCGAATAAAGTCGAAACACAAAAATTCTCAATTGCTGCAGGGGCTAAAACTACAGTTCCGGAAAAGTTTTTAAAGTATCCGTATTGTACATTGACAGCCAAAGCAAGTGGAATACCGGGTAAGCCGGTAAAAAGTTCTTTAAACATTTATTCATCGCCGTTTAAAGAGCTTTATTCCGACAGATACAAGAAAATCAACAACCTTTTTGCAAAGCTTAATGCAACATCAACAACGGTTCGGCTTTTTCAAAAGCATGAAGGAATTATAAAGTATTATTTGAAAAGTTTAGCTGCGTTCCAAAATTCCTCACAAATAAAAACTGATATTAGCGCTCATAAATTACTTACAAAACTTGACGAAGCAATAAACATGCTTTCTTATAAAAAAGATTATCTTGGTTCACTTCGCGGTAAATATACAGCCGCTTATATTTCAAAAGTTGATAATTCGTGTCAATCATTTGTTCTTAATATTCCTGAAAAGTATGTGGCGGGTGTGCCAATGCCAATGGTCATTTTCTTACACGATGCTAATCAGCAGACATCGGAGTTTTTTAAAAATAATGACTGGGAAATTCCTTTCTTCTCTGTTCAGCCGGGCGCGCGAGGAAGGAGTACAGCTTATCTTGGTCTTGCGGCAATTGATGTTATTGAAGTCATAAATTTTATGACAAATTTTTATTCAGTTGATCCAAATAGAATTTATCTTTTCGGCAATGGGATGGGCGGTTATGGAGTTTGGCGACTTGGCGCGGCGTATCCACAACTTTTTGCCGCTGTAGCAGCTCTTGGAAGTTATTCCGCAAATATTCCTCTTCAGAATATGTTTAATTTACCCGCATATATCGCTCACGGGGAAAATGATTTAATTACACCCGTAGGATATTCTATTGCCGCGGCGGACTACATGAAAGAGCGAGCTTGTCCTGTTATTCTGAACGTTTTAAATGGCGTGGGCTATAGGATTAAATTTACTGCTCAGGCTGAACATCCGATAAAATGGCTGCTAGGCAACAGAAAAGCTTCTGTTCCTAATGAAATAGTTATAGAAGATAGCTATTCAACTTTTAATGAAAATTACTGGTTGAAAATTATTTCTCGAAATAATCCGAGATTACCGTCAAAAATTATCGCAAGGTTTATTAATGTAAATCAACTTGTTCTTTACTTTGAAAATGTTGAAAATGCAATAATTTCTTTAGATGAGAAACAGGTAGATCATGATTCTTTGCTTGGAATCATTATCAACGGAAAGTATATTGAATATTCAGCTCCATTACCTAAAAAACTTTTTATTTCTAAAAATATAAGCACATATTTTCTATCAGAAAAACCGGTAGAAAAGAATGAAAATAGATTGTATCTATCCGGAAGCTGGCAAAATTTTTATAACGGTGAACCATTGATGATAGTGAAAGGCACCGGCGGAGATGAAAAAACAAAAAAGAAATTAAATGAATGTGCTGCTGAAATAAGTAAATGGTCGTTTGTCGCGAGAAAAATAGAGTCCAGCGCTCTTCCGATTAAAAAAGACAGTGAATTAACTTCCGAAGATATTAACAAATATAATTTAATACTTCTCGGAACACCCGATCAAAACAAGTTTTTAGGGAAAATACAAAATAAATTAATAAATAAGATTGATAAATCCACAATTAATATTCCCGATAAAAACTTTTCATTGAAGGGAAATGGATTATGGTTATGCCAACCCAATCCTGAAAATCAAAAAAAAATGATCTGGATTTGGGCGTCCGAAAACCTCGATTTTTATAACGCGAATGCCAATTGGATTAAATATTGGAATTTTCCGGCTGAAGACCCGCCCGATATCCTTTTGATTAATGTAGCAGGACAGTCATATATTAAAGCACGGCACTATAACAAAGAATGGCAGATAGACAACACTGAAACCGCAAAGTTGAAGAACTCAATTTCTAATAGAAATCAAATAGTTAATATCACTGCGAAATCGATGTTAAAATCATCTGGTGCAGATTACACCTGGTTAGAAAAAAAGTATATTCCTAAATTCAGTAATTTTAAAAATCTTTCCGCTAATGAAATTGCAAATGTTATTTTCAAAGGTTCTATGCTTTGTGTTTGTGAACTTTCCGGTAAAAACATAAATAAACTAATCGCAAAAAAGCCGGATGCAGTTTACCCGCATGAAAACAAATTGAAAGCTATTGATACAAAACTGTATAAAATAACTGTAATGCCGAGCCGGCTTGGTGAGATCAGCAAAATAATAAAATTACCGATAATAAATATAAAATACATTAATGTACCGTTAAGATTAATTCTACAACAAAAACTTGTAAAATGAAAAAAATTATTATTCCTATAGTTTGTCTGCTATTTTTAGGATGTACAATTTCTGAAAAAACAATCGTTCATATCATTCCGCCACCGGCAGAAAATGTTTTAGTTCAACCTTTTGTTGAACTGTT